>JAHEGL010000054.1:0-13936 GCA_024645145.1 Planktotalea sp. | reverse complement strand
GCAGCTTTCAGGCGCATACCCACTACATCAGCTCGTCTTCACGCGCTCTTTCATCGGTATTTTTGTCTCCATCGTTTTGCTTCAAGTAGAAGGCGGCTGGTCACTGCTTAAAACCTCGACCCCAGGCTTGCATCTGTTGCGCGCTTTTATGGTCGTGTTATCCAACATGTCGTTTTTCGCAGCAATTGCTGTCCTGCCCTTGGCTGAAACAACTGCCCTCTTCTTCGCCGCACCTTTGATGATCACCTTGCTCTCCATCCCGATCCTTGGCGAAAAGGTTGGACCAATGCGGATGAGCGCTGTTTTGGTCGGCTTTATTGGCGTTTTGATCATGCAGCGGCCTTGGCAAAGTATGGGAAACACTGATGTAAATCGCCTGGTGTTGTTGTTGCCGATCATCGCTGCGCTCACCTACGCGATAAACCAAGTGATGACGCGCAAATTGGGTGTGAGCAGCAAAGCCTCAGCCATGGCGATCTATATCCAAGGGACGTTTATCATTATCTCAGCTGGGTTCTATTTTGTAGCGGGTGACGGTCGTTTTGCGGAAGGTGTCGAAAACGATGCTGTCGAATTCTTGCTGCGCGCGTGGCAATGGCCACCCAAGGGCGATTGGCCTTTTATGGCCGGACTCGGCTGTTTATCCGCCATGATTGGCTATTGCCTAAGCCAAGCTTACCGCGTGAGCAGCGCAGCCACGGTTGCGCCGTTTGAATACGTTGGCCTACCGCTGGCAGTGATCTGGGGCTTTTTCATCTTTGGGGAGCTGCCGGATCTCGCCGTGAGCCTAGGCATCATCTTGATTATGGGCGCTGGCTTGTTCGTTTTCTTACGCGAACGCATGCTGAAACGGCGCATCACACGCCCCACAAACATGCGCCGTTAAGCGCTCATATAAGCATTGACACGCGCAACTTGAGTTGGGTCCAAACGCAGACCAAGCTTGCTGCGACGCCACAAAACATCTTCGCCTGTGCGCGCAAATTCATGCGCTTTGAGCCAGTCGAGTTCACGTGCAGTGATGGTTGCGCCAAAATTTTCGCCTAACTCTGCAAGTGTCTTAGTATCGCCCAAAATGTTCGCAGCATCAGTGCCATAGGCGCGGACAAGACGACGCGCCCACGGCTCATCCAAGAACGGATAGCTGGCTTGCAGATTCGCGATGAGAGCCGGCACGCCATCAACAGGGAAATCCCCACCGGGCATCGCAACTTCGGCTGTCCAGTTGCCACTAAGCCCCTTAAATTGCGTGCTAATCTTACTCAAAGCACTTTCCGCAAGGCGGCGATATGTCGTGATTTTGCCGCCAAAAATGTTCAGCAAAGGAGCCGCCGTGTCATCAAGTTTCAACGTATAGTCCCGCGTTGCAGCTGACGCGCTATCGGCACCATCATCATAGAGCGGACGCACACCGGAATAGGTCCACACGATTTCATCACGCGTAACAGGCGTTGCGAAATACTTTGACGCGAAGGCACAAAGATAATCCTGCTCTTGTGGCGTGCACACAGGTTTTTCCGACGGATCGCTATGATCTGCGTCTGTGGTACCAATGAGGGTGAAATCACTCTCATAAGGGATAGCGAAAATAATCCGACCATCTTCACCTTGGAAGAAGTAGCATTTGTCATGGTCATACAGCTTGGGCACCACAATATGTGATCCACGTACGAGCCGCACACCTTCGCGACTGTTTAAACCCAAAGTGCCGTTCAGGACATCACCGACCCAAGGGCCAGCGGCGTTCACAATCATCTTTGCGGTGACATTGCGCGCGCCTTCGCTATCTTCGAGCGTTACAGTCCAATGATCATCGCTGCGCTGTGCGCCAGTGACTTTGGTGCGGACCATAATTTCAGCGCCGCGCGCTTGGGCGTCACGCGCATTGAGCACCACAAGGCGCGAATCCTCAACCCAGCAGTCAGAATATTCATAGGCTTTGGCAAAGCGATCATCCAAAACGGCTCCTTCAACGCCAGAGCTCAAGTCGAGCGTGGATGTCGCAGGCAGTATTTTACGCCCACCAAGATTGTCATACATAAAAAGACCCAAACGGATCAGCCAAGCAGGGCGGCGCCCTTTCATCCAAGGCATCACAAAACTCAAAAGCTTGGACGTTGGCGTCGCACTCTCAAAGCGCATGTCTTTGTAATAGGGCAGCACAAACCGCATGGGCCAAGAAATATGCGGCATCGCGCGCAACAGCGTTTCACGCTCTATCAACGCTTCGCGCACAAGTCGTACTTCGAAATATTCCAAATAGCGCAGGCCACCGTGAAACAGCTTTGTCGACGCACTTGAGGTGGCAGACGCCAGATCGTTCATTTCAGCCAAGCCAACGCGTAAGCCACGACCCGCTGCATCACGCGCAATGCCGCAACCGTTGATACCACCGCCGATAATCAACACATCGTAGTCAAAGTCCTGCGCCATGAGATATGCCCTTAATCGCTTTTGAGTCTACCTGATGCCGCTCATTTAGCGCAAACATCTCCGCTGTTCCACATTCGCACGTCATTAGTTCACTAGGATCGCAATGATATCACTAGAAGCTTACGTGATTTGATGTCTTTTCAATGTGATATTATGCGCTGTATCAAAGTTTGAGTGGCAAAAGCCCGATGGAGAATGACCCTGCCCCGTGTCGAGCGAAATACAGAACGTGCGGTACCGCAAGAACGCGATACGTTCATACGTAGTGCGCTCTACACGTTTGAAATCTACGTGGGCAAAGGCTTTTGCGAATATGAAACGGCAGCCATCACGCGCACTTTGAAAATCGCGAACGAAGTCTTGGGCGGCCCCGTTTTTCATTGGCGCTATGTTTCTGAAACACCGGGTCTTTTGAATGGCGATTGTGGAATGATCGTGCGTGCCGAACCGGTGGTAAAGGATCACGAGCTTTCAGATGTTTTGATCATTGTTGGCGGGCACAGTGGTGGCGACGCGCAGTGGTTCTCTCGGTTGCGTCAGATGACGCGGATTTCGCGACTGTGCGTGTTGCTTTCCGATGCAGCAACCGCCTACATCAAACGCACTAAATCGCCCGCTGGCAGGGTCACGACACATTGGCGCGATGCCCTCTCATTGACGGAAACAGGCGATCACCCGAACCTAACCAACAGCCTCTCGGAAAAATCCGGTTCTATCATTACTGCGGCAGGCACTGGTGCAACGGAAGAGCTGATCATCTCGCTCTTGCTCCCTCAACTGAGCACATCTGATGTGGCTGAACTAAGCAACCGGCTTGTGTTGCCAATGGTGCGCACAGCCCATGCGGATCAACCCAAAGACATCACTAAGCTCCCTGCCCTGTCTGACACGCGCGTACGCTCTGCCGTCAAGGCAATGGAAGATTCCCTCGAAATGCCTTTTAACATTTATGAGCTTGCGAACGATATTGGTGTCTCCACACGACACCTTGAGCGTATGTTTAAAGACGTTTTCAACCAAACCCCCGCCCGCTTTTACAAACAATTGCGCACCAAACGTGCGCGGGCATTGGTCGAAGATACCCAGCTTTCCATGATGGAGATCGCAGTGGCGACAGGCTTTGGATCTAGTAGTTCGATGAACGAAGCGATTAAGAAAGAATATGGGGTCACCGCGACAAAAATGCGTGCGCGGCGCTAAAAATCGTGTATGTGAGCGCTAACATTTCAAACTTCAGAGTGGACCAGAGAAAATGATCTTGAATTGCGGCGAAGCGTTAATTGACATGGTCGCAGGCCAAACACGCGATGACCAAGCAGCATTTGTACCTCTTTCTGGTGGCGCTGTGATGAACACAGCTGTCGCTTTGGGCCGCCTTGGCGTGCCATCGGGGTTTTTCGCGGGCCTGTCGTCCGACTTCTTTGGGGCACAGCTTAAAGCGCATCTGCAAGCGAGCGATGTGACATTTGACCTATGCCCGATAAGCGATGCTGCAACGACACTCGCATTTGTTCAACTGGTCAACGGCCAGGCAAAGTATGCGTTCTTTGATGAAAACACCGCGCTGCGCGGACTCTCTCAAAGTGACATTCCTGACCTACCTGACGACGTTGACGCCTTGTTCTTTGGTGGCATTTCCCTCGCTTACGGCGCTTGCGCTGAGACATATGAAGCGATGCTTATGAATGCGACCGAAACGCACGTTACGATGATTGATCCAAACATCCGACCCAGCTTTGTGCGCGATGAAACTGCATTTCGCGCGCGGATCGAACGCATGGTGAGCGCGAGCGATATCGTAAAACTCAGTGATGAAGACCTAGAGTGGCTTGCGGGCGCAGGCGATATCGCCACAAACGCGCGTGCATTACTCGGCAAGGGCACGAAATTGGTCCTGATTACTCAAGGCAGCGAGGGTGCGACTGCATATCACGATGATTACGAGGTATTTGTCCCGACCGTGCCGGTCGATCTAAGCGATTCCGACACAATTGGCGCAGGCGACACTTTCAACGCGGGCGTACTCGCATCGCTGCATGAAGCGGGCTTGCTCAAAAAGGACGCCATCGCGCAGTTGAGCAAAGAAGACGCAGAAAACGCAGTCGCTTATGGCATGAAAGCAGCGCGCATCACGGTGTCACGCAAAGGAGCGAACCCGCCATGGAAGAGCGAGCTTTAACTCTCAACCAAGAATAAACATTGCATTTCAGACCACTGCTCGATCTCGGTTGCTAAGCCCGTATCGCATAGGTCTTTCATGTCTGACCATTCCAGCTCTCCGCGTCGCTCTGGGCGCAAAGCCCGCTTGAAACAGCGAGCAGCCCCACCTGTCATCAACCCTGCACCGCCCGGACAAATCGGGGGGATGTATCGCCCGTTGAGCGAAAAAGACATGCAGGATATTTACGCAACCGCGTTGCGCTCGCTCAGTGATTTGGGGATGGGAGAGGTTCCAGACCGGCTTTGGAACGATCTTGTCGACGCAGGTGCGCGTGATCTTGGCAATGGCCGGATCGGCCTGCCAAAATCACTTGTTGAAGACATTATTGCTAGGGCCGCCAAACGCTTCACCCTGCATGGACGTGATCCGGAACGCTCAATCGACGTCGGGGGCGAGAACGTCTATTTCGGAAAGGGCGGCGCTGCGGTGAACACCCTTGATCTCGACAGCGGGCTTTATCGCCCCTCAACCTTGCGCGATCTGCATGATTTCACCCGTCTGCAAGATACGCTCGATAATGTGGCATGGTTCACGCGGTGCTGCATTGCGACGGACGTGCCCGAACCCTTAGACCTTGATGTGACAACTGCCTACGCTTTGATGAGAAACACAAGCAAACCGGTTGCGACAGCCTTTACGCTTGCGCAACACGTCGATCCGATTGTCGCGATGTTTGACATTGTTGCAGGCGGGGAGGGCAAATTCGCAGAGCAACCTTTCCTCAAAACACACATCAGCCCAGAGATTTCACCAATGCGTTTCGGCGAAGATGCGGTCGAAGTTGTTTACAAATGCATCAAACATAACATCCCAATGTCTTGCATCACCGCTGCACAAGCGGGCGCGACCGCTCCTGCCACTTTGGCTGGCTTTTTAGCGCAATCGCTTGCGGAAACTCTGGCAAACTTAGTGATGGTAAACGTAATTTCACCCGGCTTCCCAATGATCTTTTCGAACTGGCCGTTGGTCATTGATCTGCGCAGTGGCGCATTTGCCGGCGGTGGCGGAGAGACGACAGTGCTCAACGCAGCCTCCGCGCAACTCTCCAATTGGCTTGGGCTACCTTCTGGCGTGGCCTGTTCGATGACAGACGCAAAAGCGATTGACGCTCAATATGGCGCTGAAAAAGGCATTACGTCGCTCGCGGCTGCCCTTGCGGGTGGCAATCTCATATATGAAAGCTCTGGCATGACTGCCGCGCTTTTAGGCGCGAGTTTCGAAGCGTTCATTTTGGACGACGACATGCATGCGATGACATATCGTGCGATGCAGGGCATTGAAGTCAGCGAAGAAAACCTTGGCTACGATGCAATTTGCCAAGCAATTTTAGGTGACGGCCATTTCCTTGGGTCTGCCCAAACGCATGCTGCGATGGAACGTGATTATCACTACTCTAAATTTGCGGATCGCGAACAACCGCGCACTTGGCAAGAAGCAGGCGCGCAGAGCGCATGGAGGCGCGCCAACACCCGCGCACGTGAAATTCTAGCGCATCATCAACCGAATTATCTAAGCCCAGACCAAGACCGAAAAATTAGAGCGATTTTCAAAGTCCTAGACTAACCATTTGCCGGGTGCGATCAGGTTGGTGTCTTGCATCACCTCAATCAAATTGATCCCGCCCCGCGCACGTGCATCACTAAGAGCAGGTTTAAATTCTTCGACATTTTCGACGCGTGTCGCCTGTGCCCCGAAGGAGCGCGCAAACTCGCAAAAGTCAGGATTGATCATTTCAGTACCAGACACCCTGCCCGGAAATTCGCGTTCCTGATGCGCACGGATCGTGCCGTAACGCGCATTGTTCACAACGATCACAGTGAGGCGGAGATCATGCTGCGCAGCTGTCGCAAGCTCTTGGCATGTCATCATAAAACACCCATCGCCCGCGATTGCATAGACTTCGCGCTCGGGAGCCGTCACCGCTGCGCCAACAGCCGCGGGCAAACCATATCCCATAGATCCAGACGTCGGTGCGAGCTGCGAGCCCGCGCTGCGATACTTGTAAAAACGATGCAGCCAAGCTGCGTAATTGCCCGCGCCGTTGCACACAATTGCATCGGCAGGCAGCGCATCAGCCAGATGTCCGAAAATCGGTGCCAATGGATCATCCGCGAGTGTTTCGGGAGCCACGAAAGTCTCAAACTCTTGGCGCAAACGCTCTGTCCGATGCATGAATTTTTCAGGAGCGCTTGGACCCCATTCCGCCACTGCCTCACAAAAACTCTCCATATCAGACGCAAGTGCGAGAGTTGGTTCATAGACACGGCCCAATTCTTCAGGCTCTGCGAACACATGGATCAAATCTTGCTCCGTCACAGGCGGCTTTAGCCATGTGTAACCCTGTGTAGTCATCTCTCCCAAACGTGGGCCGATCGCGAGAAGCAAATCCGTTTGGGCTAAAGCGTCTTTGAGGTAGGGCGTCGGGCCAACACTAAAGTGACCCACATAATTGGGATGATCGTTGTTCATCAAACTTTGGCAGCGCAAAGAGACAGTGACGGGCAAGCCCTGCGTCGTGGCGAAACTCTCAAGCGCCTTGATCCCTGTCTCGCTCCAGCCTCCCCCGCCGATCATGATCAACGGTTGTTTGGCCGATGCCAAACGCTCACGCAACTCATCCATCGCATCCGGATTTGGTTGATAGCGCGGTGCTGCCGCTTTGCGCGGAGCTTTGGGCACAGCAATATCTTCATAAAGCATGTCTTCCGGCAGCGACAAAACCACAGGACCCGGGCGTCCGGACAAAGCCACACGGTACGCGCGTGATATATATTCCTGCAGGCGCGACGGATCATCAATTTCCGCAACCCATTTGGCGACTTGGCCAAACATCCGGCGGTAATCAATTTCCTGAAAAGCCTCACGTTCCACCATGTCGCGCGCGACTTGGCCTATGAACATAATCATTGGGGTGCTGTCTTGATATGCAACGTGCAAACCCGAACTGGCGTTGGTTGCACCGGGTCCACGTGTAACCATGCAAATGCCTGGCTGCCCCGTCAGTTTACCATGCGCCTCTGCGGCCATTGCTGCACCGCCCTCTTGGCGACAGGTGATAAAAGAAATTTCGTCTTCGCGTTCATGAAGCGCGTCCAAAACGGGCAAGTAACTTTCGCCAGGCACACCAAAAACATGCGTACTGCCTTGCGCCACTAAAAGATCTACAAGGTGATCCGCTGCGCGGCGTGTATTGGCTTGAGTGGGCATGGCAAATCCTTATTGCGCGCTGTAAAACGTCTTTACAGCGCAACCATACTCAAGCCTTTGCGTAAAAGAAAAGCGGAGTCTTTAAGGATAGCCTAGCCATAGCGCCAAAGGCGTGATGTTTGCCTATGGTTGTGATAAACAAAGGCAGTGAACTGCGCTAGTCGTAGCGCAGTTCGGTCGCTTTTCCGCGAAAGATGTAGTAAGACAGTACCGTATACCCAATGATCGCTGGTAGTACGAAAAGCGTCCCCAGAAGAATGATGAACAAGCTTTCAGCCGCTGATGCGGATTCGTAGATCGTTAACTTCTCAGGCACCACATACGGGTAAAACGAATACGCCATCCCGCAGTAGGCCAAGGTGAAAAGCGCTGTTGCCGCTGCAAATGGCGTCCAAGACAAACGATCATTCTCAAAAGGCATGCGGCGCAATTGCACCCAAAGGAAAACCACGAGCAGACCTGATAGGATTGGCAGCGGCGATAAGTAAACGATCTCAGGGAAGCTAAACCACTTATCAAAGATCCGCGTGCTTACAAATGGCGTCGCAAGCGAAATGGACCCTATGCCCAGAATAAGCCCCCACATGCCACCTTTTGCCCAACGCACTGCGTGTTTTTGTAACTCACCGCCCGTTTTCCAGATAAGCCATACCGCTCCGATGAAACTATACCCTACGGTCAGAAACACTGCGGTGAGCAGAGCAAATCCCACATGCGGCAAGGTCCATGTCAGACCCATAACGTACATGCCCAACATGAAGCCTTGGCTCAGTGACGCCATGAGCGATCCGGCAAAGAATGCAGCGTTCCATACGGGCTTTTGGGCAATCGGGGCTTTCGCACGCATCTCGAATGAAACACCGCGCAGGATCAAGCCAACGAGCATGATAAACACAGGCAGATAAAGCGCTGTAAGGATCACACCGTGAGCCGGCGGAAACGCCACCAACAAAAGGCCAATTGCGAGAACGAGCCATGTTTCATTGGCGTCCCAAAAAGGGCCGATGGAAGCAACAAGACCATCTTTTTCATCCTCTTGCGCTAGTGGCATCAGTAGTCCGACGCCCAAGTCGAATCCGTCAAGCACAACGTAGATCAGGATAGACAATCCCATGAGTGACGCGAACGCCCAAGGGAGCCAAACAGCAGGGTCTCCGAAAAAATCCATCGTTATTCTCCCGGCTGTAGGACGGGCACATCAGTCGTGTTACCACGTGGATATTGACGGCTGGTAAGAGGTTCACCACGCGTCGCTTTGCGGGCGAGATATGTAATGACCCCCATGTACGCGATGATCAAAGCCGCGTAGATCACCAGATAGCCAATCAACGTGCTTAGAACCATGCCGGCGGGCACATCACTCACTGCATCTTTAGTGGATAGCACACCTTGCACCAACCAGGGCTGACGGCCAATTTCGGTTGTGTACCAGCCTGCAAGCGTAGCGATCCAGCCACTGAAGCTCATCGCGCTAAAGGCGATCAACGGCAGTTTCGGCATGTGCCCAGCACCATATTTACGCAGCATTACCACGCCAGCCCAAGACAGCAGCAACATAGCAACGCCAGTGCCGATCATAATGCGGAAACTAAAGAAGACCGCAGATACCCGTGGGTGCAGGATTGTACCATCCTCGGCCACAAAATCGTTAAGACCCGGCACAACACCTTCGGCTTTGTGCTTAAGGATATAGGATGCACCATTCGGGATGCTGATTTCATAGTGGTTGGTCCGGTTTTCTTGATCAGGGATCGCAAACAAAATGAGCGGCACATTGGAGCGTGTTTCCCAGTTCCCTTCCATCGCCGCGACCTTCGCGGGCTGATATTCAAGCGTGTTCAAGCCGTGCATGTCCCCTGCAAGGATTTGTAGCGGGATCAAGCCTGCCGCCGCGATGATGCCGACGCGCAGCGCAGATTTCACATCTTCACCCTTGTCCCCCCAGAGCATTCTGAGTGCGGAGATACCTGCGATCAAGAACGCGACAGTCAGGCCAGACGCAAGCATCATGTGCACAAAACGGTACGGCATGGACGGGTTGAAAATGATTTTAAACCAATTGGTTGCGTGCACAACGCCGTCGATCAGCTCATAGCCTTGCGGGGTATGCATCCAGGAATTCAGAACGATGATCCAGAAGGTAGACATGGTCGTTCCGAAGGCGACCAAAAACGTCGCGAGCGTATGCACCCAAGATTTCACTTTGGATGCACCAAAAAGCATGATCCCCAAGAAGACCGCTTCAAGGAAAAACGCCGTCATAATTTCATAGGCGAGCAAAGGACCCGCGACATTGCCGACCGTTTCCATAAAGCCCGGCCAGTTTGTCCCAAATTGGAAGGACATTGTGATGCCAGAGACAACTCCCATCGCAAAGGACAGTGCAAATACCTTGACCCAAAACATGTAGGCATCCATCCATTTGCGATCCCCGGTCGCGCTGAAACGCAATTTGAAGAACAGCAACATCCAGCCAAGCGCGATCGTGATTGTCGGGAAAAGGATGTGAAAAGAGATGTTTGCACCAAACTGGATGCGAGAAAGCAGAAGCGTGTCCACCGAAGGGTACTCCAAGTTTAAGTAAGTTTTTATCTTGATACAGAGGTAGTGTGAAAACGCCGTAAACAATATCTCTGCGACAATCTGCGCGAGACATTTCAGCTCTGATAAAAGACCTTACACACCAACCTGAAGAGGCGAAATATAACGGCTACTCTTTATTCATCTCAAAGAAGCGCGCGATGCTCTCTGCATAGCTATCGTTGTCGGCATTGACGGTCATCGACGCGCGCGCAGAATCGCCCACACCGTCGGGGAGTTTGGGCGCATACTCTTCAATCAAAGCAGTCATAAACGCATGGCTCATCTCTGGATGGTTTTGCGTCGTATATACCTTGTCACCGATATGAAACCCAGTGATCCCACAGTTCTCTGAAACGCTAAGGACTGCTGCACCTTTCGGTAACTGCGTCACCGCTTCAACGTGCGCGGCGTATTGCGCAAAAGGGCTTGGAACGTGCACCATCCAAGGCATGAGCTTTCGAATCTCTGAATGTGCAACGCCAAATACCCAGCCTTTGGGGTTGGCTTCAACCGCGCCACCCAAAGCAAGCGCAATTGCTTGATGGCCATAGCACGCGCCAAACATCGGGATTTCACTTGCGTAGATATCGCGGATCAAAGTGAGCAAGCGTGCAACCCAAGGGTCCTGATCATGCACAGATGCAGGGCTGCCTGTAATTATCAAACCATCAAAAATATGGATATCATCAGGAAAAATATCATCTTTTACGTTAAAAACCGCCACCTCCCATCCTGCCCGCACACCCGCGATGAGGAGTGAAAACTTCTCACCGTCCTTTGGGTGCTGCTGTGCAAACGCGCTTTCATCTGTGTTCGTCATTAGAACGGCAAGGCGCATGAAAAGGCTTTCCTTTTGAAGACATCTAATTATGGTTTTGTAACTTAGTGCAGGACCGCGACAAACAAAATGACGATCTGGACCCCGACCGACGATGGCTTTGCTGACCTAACGAGCCACGACACTTTTACCAGTGGTGCGCCGCACAATACATTCGCCCGCCTACGCCGCGATGACCCTGTCAGTTGGACGGAATGGGACGGTGGCAAAGGATTTTGGTCAATCACACGCTACGACGATATTTTAGAGATGAACCGCAACACGAAGGTGTTTTCGTCCGCTCAAGGTATCCGGATGGAGGATCAAAGCTACGAAGAATATCTCGCAAGACGCACCTTTCAGGAAACCGATCCACCCGAACATATGCAAATGCGGATCAAGCTGGCCAAAGCGTTTTCCAAAGGGGTGATTGCGCAGTTTGAAGAGGATTTGCGCGGGCTGTGCACTGATATCCTTAATGAGGTTTTGCAGAACGAGCAGTTTGACGCCACCAAGACCATCGCGCGCGAATTACCGATGCGCATGCTGGGGCGCATCCTTGGCACACCGGACGAAGACTTGCCCTGGCTTGTGCAAAAGGGCGACGCGCTGATCGCCAACACTGATCCTGATTTCACCTCTCATGTGATGGATCAGATGAGCACGGATGAGTTCCGTATGATGCCCTTCAACTCCCCGGCCGGTGCAGAACTTTACGCCTATGCCAAGGATTTAATGGAGAAGAAAAATGCCAGTGGCGATACCGACGGTATCTTGCACTTGATCTTGCAACCCAGCCCTGATGGCACTGTTATTTCCGAGACCGAGTTTCGCAATTTCTTTTGCTTGCTTGTGGCCGCGGGTAACGACACAACACGTTATTCTATCGCCGCTGGAATGCAGGCGATGTGCCATCAATCTGAATTGCTTGGCCAAATGCAAGAAGGTGGCGCAATTTGGGACACTGCCGCAGATGAGATCATTCGCTGGGCCACGCCTGCGTTGTATTTCCGCCGAACTGCCACGCAAGATTACGACATGCACGGCAAGACGATCCGCGAAGGTGACAAAGTGCTCTACTGGTTCGCGTCGGGCAATCGTGACGAGAGCTACTTCAAAGACCCTATGCGTGTCGATCTGATGCGCAACCCGAACAAACATCTCGCCTTTGGGCTTGGTGGTCCGCATCTGTGCCTTGGTATGTGGCTCGCACGGCTAGAGGTCACTGTTTTGTTCCAGGAACTCAGCAAACGGATCACCCATATTGAAGCGGATGGAGAACAGAAATTCCTGCGTTCCAACTTCGTTGGCGGGATCAAATCATTACCAGTGCGCATCAAACGCGCCTGAAACGGGAGAACTTAAATGAAAGAACGACTGCGCGCCGTGTTTTGCGACCACCTGAGCATCATGCGAGGGAAATATCTGCCCAATTCCAAGATAGGTGACAACGACACGCGCTTTTGCCGATCCACGTTTGGCGTGCATTACGACAAGGATTTGCTGCCCTCCCCCGGTTCCATGATGATGGAAGGGCTGCCCGACATGGAGCTGCGCTGGAGCGGCGATAACATCCGCCCATGCTGGGAAAACGGTACGCAGATCGTACTTGGTGATCTCTACGATGCGGATGGCGCGCCACTCGAAATGTGCCCACGCGGCGCATTGAAACGCGCGATTGCAGCTTGGGAGGCCAAAGGTCTAACCCCTAAAGTAGGGATCGAGCTGGAGGCGTTTGCCTTTATCCACAATGACGCTGGCGAGTTAGTGCCCTATGACAGCCTTGGCGCGGTGGTATACGGCACTGGCCCGTTCACAGATCCGCGCGGCTTTAACGATACGATTTGGGATGTGGCTGAAGAGTTGGGTTTCAAGCTCGATATGATCACGGCTGAATATGACAGCCCACAGTTCGAATATACGCTAACCTTCGATGACGCACTCAAAGCGGTCGATGACATTATCCTGTTTCGTCAAATGGCGCGCGAAGTTGCGTTGAGCGAGGGGGTGATCCTCAGCTTCATGCCAAAGCCCATTGTCGAAGCGGGCGGCTGCGGGATGCATATCAATTTCTCCTTCACGGACAAAGACGGCAACAACGCTGTCGCTTCTGGCGATAAGGGCGGGCCAGATCACCTCAACGATCTCGCGCGTGGTTGCCTTGCGGGGCTTTTGCATCACCACAAAGGGTTGGCAGGTTTGATCGCACCCACGGCCAATTCCTATGAGCGTTTGCAACCTGCATCCCTTTCGGGATACTGGCAAAACTGGGGCGGTGATCACCGCAATGTCACGACCCGTATTAGCACAGAAGGCGGTTCAAAAGCGCGCCTTGAACATCGCATGGCCGATGCGTCGTCCAATCCCTACACGGCCGTTGCAGCGGTTTTGCAGGCCGCCTTGCTAGGGGTCGAGAACGGGTATGAGCTACAGGCGATGGAAACGGGGGATGGGTTTGAGCATACAGATGCAACTGTTGGCGCGGCCGCAGATCTCGCGGGGGCAATTGCGGATTTGAGCAACGATACTGTGCTTTCAGCCGCGGTTGGACAGGGTCTCGTGGACAACCATGTGTTTATGAAAGAGGCTGAAGTCCAAAAGACCAAAGACCTCTCACCCGAGCAATTGCGCGACTTCTACATCTACTACATCTAAGCGACAGCGCGCGAGATCAG
>JAHEGL010000378.1 GCA_024645145.1 Planktotalea sp. | reverse complement strand
TAAAGCAGCAAATTGCTTTGATCTCTGTGGTTTCCGCAATCTCGCGCGCAGCGGCAACGATACCATCAGCAACAGATGTCCGGCTCGCAGAGCGCGACGCTTCCACAACTTCCGTAAACGTCGGATCGCTTTCCACCTCTTGCGCGACGTTATCCATGGTTGAAACTGCTTCGACCGGGTAGTCGCCTGCGGCACTCTCTGCGCTAAGCATGATCGCGTCTGCGCCTTCATAGATCGCCGTCGCAACGTCAGAAACTTCGGCGCGCGTGGGCATTGGGCTTTCAATCATCGATTCAAGCATTTGTGTCGCTACGATCACAGGCTTTGCTGCCGCACGACACTTCCGAACAAGGCGCTTTTGAATTGGCGGAACGTTCTGAACAGGAAGCTCAACACCTAGATCGCCACGCGCAACCATGATGCCATCAGACGCATCGAGGATCTCTTCGAAACTACTAACCGCAGACGGCTTTTCAATCTTCGACAGCACAGATGCACGCCCTTTCACAAGGTCTCGCGCGTCCCAAACGTCTTTGGCGCGCTGCACAAATGACAAAGCGAGCCAATCAACACCAAGCTCGCAAACGAATTCAAGATCGGCGAGGTCTTTTTCAGACAAAGCTGCAAGTGGCAGAACCACATCAGGGACGTTCACACCTTTACGGTTGGAAATGGTTCCCCCAATAACAACTTCGCAATTCGCATAATCCGCGCCACACTCTTGTACCTTCAGACGAATTTTACCGTCGTTCACCAAAAGTGATGCGCCAACTTCGAGGGCTGCAAAAATTTCAGGATGCGGAAGTGTCACGCGCGTCACATCACCGGGTGCCTCATCCAGATCAAGACGGAAGTCAGCGCCAATTTCCAACTCCTCAGAGCCGTTTTTGAACTCGCCCACGCGCAGTTTCGGCCCTTGCAGGTCCGCAAGAATGGCGATCGGACTATCCAGGTCTTCTTCAACTTTGCGAATAGCTGCGTGTAATTCAGCAATCTTTTCGTGGCTACCGTGGCTCATATTAAGGCGAAACACATCTGCGCCCGCTTCATGCAACTTACGGATCATCTCGTAATTGTCAGAAGCTGGCCCCAGCGTTGCTACGATTTTTACACTGCGTTCGCGTTTCATATCATTCTTCCATTCCACTTCGGCGTCATACGACTTTCACTTTTCGTCCAAAGTGTTACCGCTAACAATTTGTGTCGCTTATTGCGCATTTCAGATCGCTCGGCAACTATCCTGTTATCTAATTCAGCTAGGAAACAGATTTGTGACTTACCAGCCTTTCTTTGAATTTGGCGCGACGCGCAAGAGCAGATGGACTGTTTCAAGCGATCATGCGGCCAATACCGTGCCTGCGTTCGTTAACGGTGGTGATCTCGGCATAAGCGCGCAAGATATGAACCGCCATATCGCTTACGATATTGGCGCGGCAGGCGTTGCGCAAGAATTAGGCGTTTTGCTCGACGGTCCTGTGATTTGCTCAAATTTCTCACGCCTTGTGATTGATCCCAATCGCGGCAGTGATGACCCAACTTTATTAATGAAACTTTACGATGGCACGATAATTCCAGCGAACCGCCACGCTGAGCCTGAGGAATTAGAGGAACGCATGGCTGCGTGCTACCGCCCTTATCACACAGCGCTCAACGCCTTGATGACACGGCGTGATGATCCTGTGTTGCTCTCAATCCATTCGTTCACGCCCCAGCTGAAAGGACGCCCCAAACGCCCTTGGGAGATTGGGGTTCTTTATGCAGATGATGATCGTCTCGCACAGGCATTGATAAAGATTTTGAAGACCGAAAAAGATCTCACGATTGGCGACAACGAACCCTATTCTGGGCACCTCCCCGGCGATGCGGTGGACACGCATGCGCTGCGACATGGGCATCTGAATGTTCTGATTGAGCTGCGCAATGATCTGATTGAAACCGAAGCGCAGCAAAAAGCATGGGCGCAAAGGCTCGCACCATTGCTTGAACGCGCACTTTCTGACGTGATCGCATAAAAAAGGATGAACGCGCGCAAAGACTTTTTGACAGGTATTGGTCTGCGACTTCTTGCGACCTTTCTGATGACCGCCATGTCAGCCGCTGTACGCGTGACAGCGGACACGGTGCCGCTTGGGCAATTGATCTTTTGGCGCTCTTTCTTGGCCTTGTTCCCTATCTGCCTATACATGGTATGGCGGCGTGAATTTCCAAGTGCGCTGCGCACAAAGCATCCCCGTCTGCATGTCACACGCAGTTTGCTTGGCATTTTTGCCATGGCGATGTTTTTCACAGCACTTGCATATCTGCCTTTGGCCAACGCACAAGCGCTTGGCTATCTCGCGCCCATCCTTGTTCTCCCGCTTGCCGCATTTTTGTTGAAAGAAAAACTCACGGTACACATTTTTGGCACTGTCATTTTTGGGTTTGCAGGTGTTCTTTTCTTGCTGTGGGATGCGTTCACACTGCCGAGCGAAGGCGCTTTGATCGGCGTCGCTGCTGGCTTGGTCTTCGCGTTTACAATGGCCTTTGTCAGGGTGCACACCAAGACCATGACGCAAACGGAAAGCAGCGCATCAATCGCCTTTTATCTTGCTTTGGTCGGATCAGTCGTAGGACTTGCCACGATTGCGTTCGGATGGATCACATTAAGCGCTGCCATGTTCGGTTGGCTCGCGCTCGCCGGATTTTTGGGTGGCATCGGGCATATTGTTGCAAATGAAGCGACAGCACGCGCGCCTGTAAGCACTCTTGCACCGTTTGATTTTGCGGGTTTGATTTGGGCGCTTGGTTTTGATGTGATCTTATTTTCCATCATCCCCGGTCCGATGGGGCTGATCGGGGTCTTCGCAATCACGTTTGCCGCGCTGATGGTGACCTTTTTGGGGCCAAGCGCATCGAAACCTGTTGAACATTAACGCCCGCAAGCGCTGTTTAGCGCTTGATCCAAGCAAGTGTGGACCACATGTTGCATCAAAGACGTATAGCTAGGAGCCTGCCCAATGGACGCACAAACGCAACTCGAACTTGAAGCTGCCGCCTTTCGCCGTTTGCGCGATCACTTGGCTCAGCGCACAGATGTTCAGAACATTGATATGATGAATCTGACGGGCTTTTGCCGCAACTGCCTATCGCGCTGGTATCAAGAAGCTGCGAACGAGCGCGGGATCGAGATGAACAAAGATGAAGGCCGAGAAGCCTTCTACGGCATGCCTTTTGCAGAGTGGCGCGCGAAGTATCAAGCAGACGCATCCGATGCGCAAAAAGCTGCTTTTGAAGTCTCGCACAAAGACGCGAGCTAGAGCGTATTGCTCTGCGAGAGTTTCCCGCAGAGCAAGGTGGTTAATAGACGTCGCCGCCTTCAACGCGTTTGGAGAATTCTGTTTCTCCACCTGCCGCAAGCAGCTTGGCTTGGGCAATCCATTCATAGCGACTGACACGACCTTTAAACCCTTCAAGGTTCGCGTTTACCCACGCTTCTTCCGCCGGTGTCCAAGCCGCTATTTGATCAAAGTGATAGAAGCCAAGTGCGTTGCACATCTTTTCCATCTTCGGTCCAATGCCTTTAATTTGCTTGAGATCATCCGCAATGCCACCGCGCGCTGCATCTAGGGTAGCGGGCTTCACGCCTTCGTTCTCTCCCTCGATCACACCGTCGCCGTCATAATCAACAGCTGCATTTGCCTCGATTGCTTCGACCTGCTCGACCTCCGCATGGACCGCCCCAACCTGAGCGGGCTCAGTGGATTGAACCTGTGACGCCGCAAGATCGGCTTCTAGCGCAGTGATACGTGCGTCTTTGTCAGAATGCTTGGCTTTGCACGCGTCCAGTTCACGGCGAAGACGATCTGCTTCGCTCGTATCAACCGTAACCGCACTGCGGCGCCCCCAAATCAACCAGCCAACAAACAGCCCCAGAAGTGCTGCCAAAAGGATCAGCACGACCATTTCACTTACTAAAAAGCCCCATTCACGAAACATACTCTTATCCTTTCAAAACTTATTGTTGCGCCCAACTCACTGTGGTGCGGCGGTTGGCAGCGCGGCCTGCTTCAGTCGCATTGTCTGCTATTGGTTTACTGGGGCAAAAACCCACTGCCGAAATCGCTTCGCGTGGGACACCGCGTGCAATCATAGCTTCACCGACGACGACCGCGCGTGCGGCGCTTAATTCATAATTACCCGACCCTGTATTGTCGGTGTGCCCACCAAGCTCGACCGTCAGTCCTGCACTAACGCAGCGCGCCATTATCGACGCAAGCGCGTTGGTCGCACGTTGACTACGCGGGCCAAGATCGGTGGAGCCGCTCAGGAAATTGATCTTCGTCGTTGCGAGCAACTTGTCCGCCTCTGTCGCGCAATTGGCAAGCGAAGGTCTGAACTCTGCTTTGGGCAACCAAGAACCAAATTGAAATTGCTCGATGATCCCTGTCGCGGCGTTTACTCGCTCTGCGCCACTTTGAACACTGTTGTTCGACGGTTTGAAATCCAGAGTTGCGGTGTCCTCAAAATCCGTTGCAAGCGCAGCAGCAACAAGAGACGCGTTCACACCCGGTGTCGTGACGCCAGCCACTGATGTCCCGCTTTCACTCACATTTACAGATGCGCTGTCGAATTCAGGGAGCCAATCTTTCAGCCTGTGCAGCGCAGCAAGCAAAGTGCTTGGGTTACCATCCATCGCGTTAGTGACGTCGCCGCTGATATTGCTCACGCCCAGCGCTTCACCGATTTAAGAAAGATCCAAACCATTCGGCAAATTGCCATCAACATTCACACCTTCAGAGGCGTCGTAGTTGATCGTGTAGGCGATTGGCGCGCCGTCATCGCGGCCGTCGCCCGCTCCGAAATCGCATTTTGCATATCAAGCGCATGATCTTTCGCACCCCAATATCCTAAACCACCAACACCCGCCGCCAGCACCACTATGCCAAGAAATTTCCGCATCACCGCACCTACTTATTGTTCAATATAATCGCTAGATTACAAATTTTTCTGAGTGCTACAAATTGGATCAGCGGACCTCTGCGCAAGGGGAAAGCGCGCAAACAAAACGCAAAACGCCCGCGCACTGCTGGGCAAGGCGCGGGCGTTTCACTTAATCAGAAGGCTTAGATCGCTTTCTTGAGGCTTTCTTCAAGATAAATTTCGCGCAAACGCGGCGTGACGGAGCCAACCTGACCATCGCCAAGCGACACACCATCGATCTCTACCACAGGCATCACAAACGTAGATGCT
>JAHEGL010000326.1 GCA_024645145.1 Planktotalea sp. | reverse complement strand
GCACAACGATGACAATGTTGTCGTCGATGCTTCTAAGTGTAATTTCTGCATGGATTGCATCCCTGTATGCCCGACGGGCTCGATTGATGAATGGCGCGTCGTCGGGAGCAAGGACGAGGCCTACTCGCTTGAAGATCAATACAGCTGGGAAGAGCTGCCTGAGCAGGAAGAAATTTCTGCATCTGATGAAGGCGACGAAACGGATGCGGACGATCCAATTGCAGCTCTTCTTGCTCAGGCGCACAAAGGGGCAGGGGGCAAAGCCAAAGCGCCCGCGAGTGCTGCGAAACCAACCATCAATCTTTACAATCTCGGTCACCCCGTTGAAGCGGTTGTTCAAGGCAATTATCGTATCACCAGTGAAAGTACCGACGCGGACACCCGCCACATTATTTTGGAATTCCAAGGCAAGCCGTTTCCAGTGCTCGAAGGTCAGTCCGTTGGCATCATCGCCCCTGGAACTGATGCGCAAGGTAAAGCTCATTTGCCGCGTCTCTACTCAGTCTCCAGCCCGCGCGATGGGGAGCGTGCAGGGTATCACAACGTCTCGCTCACGGTGAAAAGAGAGGACGACGGGGTCTGCTCAAACTACATTTGTGATCTTGAAAAAGGTGACAAGCTCAATGTCACAGGTCCGTTCGGTGCAACATTCTTGTTGCCTTCGGATCCTGATGCGCGGCTTTTGATGATCTGCACGGGCACAGGTGCTGCCCCTATGCGCGCGTTTACAATGGCGCGCCAACGCGCTGTCGGTGCGAAATCCGGTGGAATGGTCATGTTCTTTGGTGCGCGCACCCCTGACAGACTTCCTTACTTTGGGCCGCTGAACAAAGTGCCAAGTGATCTTTTGCAAAAGCATCTAGTTTATAGTCGTTTGCCCGATCAGCCCAAAGAATATGTGCAAGATCGTATGCAAGTAGAAGAGGATCTTGTCGCGGAAATGCTGCAAGACCCCAACACATATATCTACATTTGCGGGATGAAAGAGATGGAAGATGGCGTCGAACGCGCCTTCACCAACATCGCTGAATCGATGGGACAACAATGGACGGCCCTGCGCAATGTGATGCGAGAAGAAGGCCGCTTTCACGTGGAGACGTATTGATGGAGCAACGCCCCGCAGACACATTTGGGCATATGGTGCGTATCGGTTGGGGGGATTGTGACCCTGCAAAGATCGCATACACAGGGCGTCTGCCTTGGTTTGCTTTGGAAGCGATCAATGCATGGTGGGAAGACAAGCTTGGCGGCGATGGTTGGTTTCAAATGGAGCTGGATCGCAATGTGGGTACGCCCTTTGTGCGCTTGGAAATGGATTTTTCATTTCCCGTCACACCGCGCCATCGTTTGATCTGTCATGTGTGGCCTGTGAAGCTGGGGGAAACCTCGATCACATTTCGTGTTGATGGGCTTCAAGATGGAAAATTGTGCTTTTCTACGCGCACTGTCAGCGTTTTCATCGTTGCGGACCAGTTTACCAAACAATCGCCGCCCGAAGACATTCGTCGTGCCGTTCAGGCGCATATTCCTGCGAGTGAAGCGGGCTAATGCTGAAAGAAGCGCAAAAACCAAAGGATCTCGCGCAGGGACGCGCGCTGAGTTTGATCCAATTGGTTGGCGCGCAGGTGCGCGCTGCGCGGACAGGGGTTGGTTTTTCGCGCCGCGAATTGGCGGAACGTTCTGGTGTGTCCATGCGCTATCTCGCGCAACTTGAGGGCGGTGAAGGCAACATTTCCATCGGTTTGTTGCAACATGTCGCCACCGCGTTGGAAATACCGATCGAAGTGCTCATCACAGAAACGAACCCGCAAACAGCAGAACTGCGCCACGTCACAACGCTTTACGAAAACGCGGATGTCGCGACACGCGCGCGCGCGTTGCAAGTGCTTGATCCGACGCGGGAACGTAAATCCAAAGCAGAGCGCATCTGCCTGATCGGTTTGCGCGGCGCTGGTAAATCAACCCTTGGCGCGCTTTTGGCCTCGGACTTAGGCGTGCCTTTTGTAGAGCTCAACACGCAAATCGAAACGCACATTGGCGTGCCGATCAGAGAGATCATCGCGCTTTACGGCGAAGACGGATTTCGCCAGATCGAAGCGGAAGCGCTGGAAAAAATCGTGATGATGCATCAGCGCGTTGTACTTGCAGTTGCGGGTGGGATCGTTTTATCACCGCAAACATTCGATAGCGTGTTGACGAATTTCCATACCGTTTGGATCAAGGCGCAGCCCGCAGAACATATGGACCGCGTGCGCGCGCAAGGCGATTTGCGTCCAATGGCGGGCAATCCGCAAGCTATGGAACAGCTCCGCCAAATCCTAAAAATGCGTGAGCAGCATTATGCTAAAGCGAGCTATCAACTGGACACCAGTGGACAACTTATTCAGACATCACGCGCGGAATTGAACGCCTTGCTCAAGGCGCACAACATTTCAACGACACACAAAAATTAAGTCAGACAAGGAAACAGGCCATGAGCGTCACAAAACGCAACGAAGCCGACGTTGGTTATGTAGAAATTGACAACCCTCCGGTTAACGCGATTGGGCAATCGGTTCGTCAAGGTTTGCTTGAGGCAGTGCGCTGGGCAGAAGAGTTGCATTTAACCCGCGTTATTCTGAGCGGCAAAGGACGTGCATTTGCTGCCGGTGCCGACGCACGCGAGTTTGATCAGGCACCCTTGGAACCGCATCTACCTGATGTTTTGAACGCGATAGATGAAAGTTTCGTGCCGTGGATCGCAGCGATTGACGGGGTCGCCCTTGGTGGCGGCGCAGAGGTCGCTATGGCGTGTCGC
Source organism: Planktotalea sp. (assembly GCA_024645145.1). GTDB lineage: Bacteria > Pseudomonadota > Alphaproteobacteria > Rhodobacterales > Rhodobacteraceae > Planktotalea. Next base: position 2,484 of record JAHEGL010000326.1, on the reverse strand, counting down.
ATGCGCATCATGTCACCCAGATCGCAAATTGGAATGCCTGAAGTGACGCTTGGTGTGATCCCCGGTGCAGGTGGCACGCAACGCTTGCCTCGCTTGGTTGGTCTTGCAAAGACGCTTGATATGATCAGTCTTGGCAAGCCGCTGACTGCCGCACAGGCATTAGCCGCTAAACTGACCCATACGATTGAGGATGATCCCCTTGAAGAGGCCTATATGGTCAACACTGAAGAGCTGGGTTGTATCGTGCCCACATGGGAATTGCCGGCACCTGGGCATGACGCGAGTTTGATCGCTAAAGCGCGTGCGACCATCGCAAAAAAGAGCCCGCAGCAAATTGCGCCTGTGCAAGCGATTGATGTGATCGAGGCTGGCTTGTCGATACCTTTCCACGAGGCGCTGCCTATTGAGCGGGCCGCATTTCTAGAGTTGAAAACAGGGGATCAAGCCCGTGCTTTGCGCCATATCTTTTTCGCGGAACGTGCTGCGAAAATGCCAGATAGCGTGAAGGCTGAGACTGTTGCATTGGATCATATCGCTGTTGTTGGTGGCGGGACAATGGGTGCAGGGATTGCCTATGCGCTTTTGAACGCTGGATTGCGCGCAACGATCTTGGAGACGGACGCCGACGGTGTCGCACGTGCCAAGACGAATGTTGAAGCGCTGATTGGCGCGGGGCTCAAGCGGGGATTGCTCACCGAAGAACGCGCGCAAGGCCACAGGGATCGTTTTGTCGCAAGCACAGACTACGCGCAGGCGAGTGATGCAATGCTTGCGATTGAAGCCGCCTTTGAAAGCATGGATGTGAAGAAAGACGTTTTTGCTAAACTGGTAGACGCCTTGCCAAAAGACGCGATCTTGGCGAGCAACACCTCCTATCTTGATATTAACGAACTTGCTGCGACTTTGGCTGATCCGTCTCGCGTGGTTGGCCTACATTTCTTTGCGCCTGCGCACATCATGAAGTTGCTTGAGATCGTGCGCGGCGCGCAAACCAGCGACACCGCCCTTGCCACTGGTTTCGCGCTTGGCAAAAAGTTGCGTAAAATTCCGGTGCTTGCTGGCGTGTGTGATGGCTTTATCGGCAACCGAATTCTAGCGCGATATCGCGAAGCTGCAGATACTGTTTTCATGGATGGCTCAACCCCTTGGGAGGTGGATGAGGCAATGGAAATGTTTGGCTATGCGATGGGCCCTTATGAGGCTCAGGACCTGTCTGGACTTGATATTGCGCACGCCAATCGACGTCGCCAAGATGCCACGCGTGACCCGAACCGCCGTTACATTCCAATTGCGGATCGCATGGTTGAGTTGGGCAAGCTTGGTCGCAAAACTGGTGCGGGTTGGTATCGTTATCCGGGTGGCAATGGTAAAGTCGATGATCCGATCGTCGCGGATCTTGCAATTGAGGAATCTCATTTAGCAAAACGTGAACGTACTGACTATAGCGCCCAAGCGATCAAAGAACGTCTGTTATTGGCGATGATCAACGAAGCGGCCGACATCCTTGATGAAGGCATTGCGCAAAACGCCCGTGACATCGATTTGGTAACGGTTTTCGGCTATGGGTTCCCACGCTGGCGTGGCGGCTTGATGCACTATGCGGATACACTCGGTGCTCAAGCGATTGTCACACGGTTGCGCGAGCTGAGCCAAGAAGATCCTGTCGCTTGGAAAGTGTCTCCCTTGCTAAAGAGGTGCGCGGAAAGTGGAACCAAACTAGCTGACGCGCGTCCTCGAAGCTGAGCGTAAGATTGAGCGCGTAATTCACCAGTTCCGGCAATAGTCCGGGGCTGCGTCCAGCTGTGAATGCTTGGCCTGCAGTGACTTACATGCTTTTTGTTGCTTGCAAGCCGAGCATTTGAAAACAGCTGATCTAAGCGCGATTGCGTTCACCTCAGGATCCGTTGAGACTGTACTGGTCACGTCAACGCCAAGGCGTTCAGCCATACCAAGTGTGAGACTAAAGCTTTCATCAATTTTCTTTAAGAACATCGCTTTCTTCCTTCTACCATGTTCCCCAAATGCTAACGCATTCAAAACCCGCGACTTTGATACAAATCAAATAGTAGAAGAAATCTTAGGTGTCCTATTCCTAGCAGGTTTGAAAAAGCTAGGCCGTATAAGCATTCATCGTTAGAAGCTCATATTCGGCGACTTTTTCATCCTCTTGATTGGTCAGCGTCACATGCCAGCGCACTTCGCCATAGTCGTCGTTGCGCGGCGTTTTGTGCTTCACGCTGAGCCGCACTTTGATGCTGTCACCGGCTTCTACCGGCTTCATGAAACGCAGATTATCGAGCCCCGTGTTCGCAAGAACTGGTCCTTCATTTGGCTCCACGAATAATCCCGCGGCAAAGCTCAGTAGCAAATACCCATGTGCGACGCGCCCCGGAAAGAAGGGGTTCCGCTTGGCAGCTGCGTCATCCATATGGGCATAGAACGTGTCACCCGTGAACTGCGCAAAATGTTCGATGTCTTGCAGAG
>JAHEGL010000305.1 GCA_024645145.1 Planktotalea sp. | reverse complement strand
AATTCTAGAGGGTACTACAATGAAAAAAATCGCACTTGCTGCTGCACTTTCCGTCGCTGCTTCCACAGCTTTCGCCGGCAACATGGAAGCTCCAATCATGGAAGCTCCAATCATTGTTGAAGAAGCAAAAGCAGCTTCTTCTTCTTCCAACGTCATCGTTCCACTGTTGATCTTGGCTGTATTGGCTGCGGCTCTTTCCTAAGCTTTTCGCTTGGAATACACAGTTTAGGAAGGGCGGTACCGTTTGGTGCCGCTCTTTCTTTTTGCCTAAACGTTTTTTAATTGAGCGCGCAAACGCGCACAGGTTTAGCATATCTTAAAAGATATGCGATGTTGCCTCCGGCGGGAGTTTGTCTGGAAATATGAAGCTTTTAGTCGAGCCAACCTTTGAGGTTTTCTTCGATCACGGCTGAAAGCGCTGTGATGTGAGCTGGATCATCATTGAGGCACGGGATGTAGGTGAAGTGTTCACCACCACCTTCTTCAAAGCTCTCTTTGATTTCTTCGTTAATCTCTTCCAGCGTTTCAATACAATCTGCCGAGAACGCGGGTGCAATGACAGCAATGTTCTTTTTTCCATCTTCTTCCGCAAGGCGCGCTACTTCTTTTACTGTGTAGGGCTGAAGCCATTCTTCGGGACCAAACTTAGATTGAAACGTCGTCGCGATTTCTGTGTCGGCCCAGCCGAGACGCTCTTTCAGAAGGCGCGTCGTTTTCTGGCATTGGCAGTGGTAGGGGTCACCCTCCATCAAATAGCGCTTTGGAACGCCGTGATAGGAGCACACCAAGATGTCTGGTTTCTGCTCCGCCGCCGCATAAGCGCGTTCAACGGATTGCGCGAGCGCTTCGATGTAGAGCGGATGTTCGAAGTAGGGTTCGATCGTGCGCGTCGTGGGTTGCCATTTTTCTTCCATCAAAGCGCGAAAGAACTGATCGTTTGCTGTGGCGGACGTGGCACCCGCATAGTGTGGGTAAAGCGGGACAAACAAGATTTTAGTGCAGCCTGCATCGACCATTTCGCGCACTTTGCTCTTGGTTGAAGGGTTGCCGTAGCGCATGCAGTAATCAACCATAACGTCATCGCCGTAGCGCGCCTTCATGGTTTCACGGATAGCGGCGTTTTGTTGTTTGGTGATTGTGAGGAGCGGGCTTTCGTTTGCTTCCTCATTCCAGATTGTGCGGTACGCTGCACCAGAAGTGAACGGGCGCTTGGTCAGGATGATGAGCTGCAAAAGCGGCTGCCAGAGCCAAGGAGAGTAGTCGATAACGCGACGGTCGGAGAGGAACTCGCCGAGATAGCGGCGCATGGACCAGTAGTCCGTATCGTCGGGTGTCCCAAGGTTTGACAAAAGGACGCCGACCTTTGGTTTAGGCAGCTTAGGGTGATCATCTGGGGCATGCATTGGGCAGGTCATAGGAATTGTGTCGTCACGCATGGGGTCACTCCGAAGTGTCTTGTTGATACGCCAGATAAGCGAAATATGCGTGCGGTCAATCGCGCAGCGGCTTTTCTGTCGTTTTCAGTGCATCCGCGAGGCGAGTTGTCGCAGATCCTGGGCGCAAAGGTTTGGGTTGGTCTGCGGATGGGGCCCAACCGGATAGGAATAGAAATTCGAAAGTCGCAATGATCTTGCCGCCCTCAGAGAAGTTCTGATCGTATAGCTCTGCGCATCGCTCAAAGACGGAACGTCGCGTTGGGCGGCGTAGACGTGCGTCAAGCGAATTTGTCTCGCCAAACTTACGCAGGTCCCGCATCAAACGGTAAACGCTTTGATAGCTGGTTTTGATTGTGATGCTGTCAGCCACAGGTAGGGCAAGACCAGAACGCTGTAAGAGCGCACCAAGATCGCGAATTTCGCCCATAGGTGCGATGCGCGGAGAAAGACCACCAGTAACCTCGCTCTCGGCCTGAGCGAGGCAGGCGCGGAGTTCATGTAAAGTTTGACCGCCAAGACAGGCAGCTTGAAAATGCCCATCGGGTCGCAGTGCGCGGGCACTTTGAATGATCTGGCCAACAGGATCGTTGGCCCAATGGAGCGCCATAAAGTGGATCGCAAGATCATGGGCGGCAGGGATAACATTGAGGGTTTCGGCATCGTCGATCAGTTGCGCGCCGACGAGAAACTTATCAGCAGGGCCGATAATTATCGGATTTTTAAACGCCCTGTTAACCAGACTCAGGCGATCAAGCAGCTCATCGCGCGCAATCTCGTGCAAAAAGCGATCGCTCGCGCGGGAGCGGTTGCGAAGCAGGGCGGTGCGATCAGTGAGGAGTGGAGTGTTTTGCATATGTCACGTCTTATTGCGCGAGGGCCGATCTTACAAACCTTTGTGCATGCGGTTTTTCCGCCCAAATGTCTTTCGTGTCGGATGCGTGTAGCAAGTGATGACGGGCTGTGTGGCCCGTGTTGGCGCGATACTGCGTTCATAACGGGTGACGTTTGTGATGCTTGCGGCGTGACAATGCATGGCGATGTGCAAAGTGGTGACCGCTGTGACGACTGTCTGAGTATTGCGCGACCCTGGTCCCAAGGGCGGGCGGCACTTTTGTATAAGGATCGCGGGCGCGCCTTTGTATTGGCGTTAAAGCATAGTGACCGTCACGATATTGTGCGTCCGGTAGGTCTGTGGCTCGCGCGGGCTGTGAAGGACACCTTGCGCGATGATATGTTGGTTGCGCCTGTTCCGCTGCATTGAACGCGCATGGTGCGCCGTCGCTACGACCAATCGAGTTTGATCGGCCAAGCCATGGTGCGCGAGGTTGGTGCTTCGTTTAGTGCTGATCTTTTGATGCGTACGCGTGCGACGGTGTCCTTGGATGGAAAATCACGAGTAGAGCGGTTCGCCGAATTGCAGGGCGCGATTGTTGTGGACCCAAAACGCGCGGGGCAGATCGGGGGGCGCTCAATCTTGCTGGTCGATGATGTGATGACATCGGGTGCAACGCTCGCTGCTTGTGCAGAAGCGTGTCTTAAATCACAGGCAAGCGAGGTTTGTGTCGTGACCCTAGCGCGCGTGGCAAAGGATGACTAACTTACGAGCAAGCTTAAAAGGAATATGCTCGTGAAACAAGTTGAGATCTATACATCGCCGCTTTGCGGTTTTTGCCATGCAGCGAAACGTTTGCTGACGTCAAAAGGCGTTACATTTTCCGAAGTCGACATTGCTGTGGAGCCTGAGCGCCGTGCAGAGATGATGCAGCGCGCGAATGGTGGACGTACAGTGCCGCAGATCTTCATTGGTGACGAGCACGTTGGTGGTTGCGATGAACTTTATGCGTTGGAACGCGCTGGCAAGCTGGATGGCGTGCTCGCAGCCTGATGCTTATTGCACTTATTCAAACAACCTCAAGCGATGATCCGCGCGAAAACCTTGCGCGGATTTCTGCACGTATTCGCGAGGCAGCAAGCAATGGGGCGGAGTTTGTTCTGACCCCTGAAGTGAGCAACTGCGTCTCGATGAGCCGTTCGCATCAAGAGCAAGTTTTACAGCTTGAAGCGGAAGATTTGTCTCTAGCTGGTTATCGCAAGCTTGCAGATGAGTTGGGGATTTGGGTGCTGATTGGCTCTCTCGCTCTCAAGACCGATGATGCGGATGGTCGCTTTGCCAATCGCTCTTTTCTGATCGATCCAAGTGGAGCGGTCATTGCACGCTACGACAAAATTCACATGTTTGACGTCGATGTGAGCAAAGACGAAACCTACCGCGAATCTGATGGGTATCGACCCGGGACACAGGCGGTTGTCGCATCGACGCCGTTTGGAGATTTGGGTCTGAGCATTTGTTACGATTTGCGCTTTGCTTACTTGTACCGCGCGCTGGCGCAGGCGGGTGCGGAAATTTTGACAGTGCCCGCGGCGTTCTCCCCAGTCACGGGGAAGGCGCATTGGGAATCGCTTTTGCGCGCGCGTGCGATTGAAACGGGATGCTATGTTCTTGCTCCTGCGCAAACCGGTCAGCATAGCGCGGGACGTGGTAAAGAACGCCAAACTTATGGGCATTCGCTTGTGATTTCGCCTTGGGGTGAGGTTTTGGCAGATGGTGGAACCGAAGAACGCACTGTCTTGGTTGAAATTGACCGCGCAGAAGTGGCACAAGCAAGGCGGAAGATCGCGGCGCTGTGTCATGATCGAAGTTTTGAAGGGCCCTGATGTCCGAAGATGCGAATGCTTTAGCAGTGACGCTGTTTAGTGAAATCCTGACCTCTGATCAACTGCTGCGTAACAAGTTAGGGCGTGTTTTGCCCAAAGGGATGGAGCTGTCGCATTTTTCCGTTCTGAATCATTTGGCTGGCAAGTCGAGTGAACGTACCCCTGCGCAATTAGCGAAAAGCTTTCATTTAACGCGTGGGGCGATGACAAATACGTTGGGCAAGTTAGAACGCGCTGGATATATTCATATTCGCCCGGATTGGGATGATGCGCGGCGCAAACAAGTTGCGATTAGCCCGTCGGGGCGCGCGGCACGCGATGCTGCATTACTTGAGATGGATCCCGTTATTTCAGAGATCGTCGAAGCGCTGGGCAGTGAAAAGCTGCGCGCAGCTTTGCCGTTTTTGCGTGATTTGCGACTGATGCTCGAGAAAGCGTGATCCGCGCCGGAAGAGTTTTGCGCCTCCGGCGGGGATATTTAAGGAGAGAGGAAGCGCTAGCTTGGCTTTACACTGGCCGTAACGTAGTTCACGCTTAGATCTCGGTCAGACAGGCTCCAGCTCCAAAGGATTGGATTGAACACAAAGCCTTTGCGATCAACTGGGTTCACACCTGATTGGGATAATAGATCGCAGAGCTCATCTGGTGTGATAAACTTGTTCCATTCGTGCGTTCCCTTGGGCAGCCAGCGCATGATGACTTCGGCACCAATGATCGCCATCGCATAGCTTTTGGGGTTGCGGTTTATTGTTGAACAAACGTGCAAACCACCCGGTTTCAAGAGTTGTTGGCAGGCCGTGAGATAGGCAAGCGGGTCGGCGACGTGCTCGACCACTTCCATGTTGATCACCACATCAAATTGCTCACCTGCTTCGGCAAGGGCTTCGGCGGTGGTACAGCGATAATCGATAGTAAGACCGGATTGTTCTGCGTGGACTTGCGCGACCGGGATATTGCGTTCTGCTGCGTCGGCGCCAACAACAGTTGCACCAAGACGCGCCATTGGTTCGGACAAAAGCCCACCGCCGCATCCGATATCCAAGATGCGCAGACCTTTAAATGGCTCTGGGGTGCTCAGGTCGCGATCAAACTCACCTGCGATTTGGCTGGTGATATAATCGAGGCGACAAGGATTAAGCATGTGCAAAGGTTT
>JAHEGL010000300.1 GCA_024645145.1 Planktotalea sp. | reverse complement strand
AATCTGATGGCTTCGGTGACCCGACAACATAGGACCGCCGCGTGGCTGGCTTATGTCACCGATATATAACCCGTTCCAACCGGGCAATTGCGCAGCCTTGGCCGAGAGCTTTTGAATAAAGTCTATTGTCGTCGGATGCCCCCAATTGCGATTGCGCGACAGGCGCATCGCCTGCCAAGTTGGACCGGTTTCAGGCAACGCGACTGAGCCAGCAGCACATCCTTTCGCATATGATCCCAAAGGGGCAGCACGCTGTGCAGAGCCCTTTTTCGCAGCACCAAAAAGTTGTTTCGCTTCAGGTGCTGCTGCAAGTGGCAGAGCAATAATTAAACCAATAAAAAGTGCAAAAACGCGCATCATTTTTCAAAATCTCCGTTTTTATGAACGTAGGCTAACAAGATTAATCCAATCAAGAAAAGGAAGATCACAGGCGATACACCCAAACGCGCGCTTTGCGTCACGGTTGTAACGATCCCGATCAAAAGCGGTGCAAGGAATGCAGTCGCGCGGCCAGACAGGCCATAAAGGCCAAAATATTCTGTCGCATTCTCTTCATCCGTGTGGCGCACCATCAAAGAGCGGCTTGCAGATTGTAGCATCCCACCCATGCCACCGATCAGAACGCCACAGATGATGAACACTAGATCAGGCGTGCCTGCAGCAACGCTCATGCCGTACAATGTGTCCGGCGTGATATTGATAATTGTGAGGCTGACAAACATCAGAACGATAATGGCGAAAGCGATCACAGGTTTTGGCCCGAAGCGACGATCCGCAAAACCGCCGATGTAGCTAAACACAGCCGCACCAATGGCCGCGACAACGCCAAACACGCCAATTTGCGTGACTTCCCAATCCAGAACCAATTTTGCGTACACACCGCCAAATGCATAAAGCCCATTCAATGCATCGCGATAGAACATCGACCCGACAAGGAAATATCCAAGCGAGCGACGGGATTTGAGGCCCTTCAAAGACGTAACAACCTGCCCGAATGCTTCGGAAAAGCTGGATCTGATTTGATCCGTACGGACTTCGCGGACCCATAGGAAATAGGGGATCATAAACAGGACAAACCAAATCGCTGCGAACGGCCCTGTGGCACGTGTCCCTTCGCGCGCATTTGGATCAAGCCCGAACAGAGGATCAAGACCCGCAACAGTTTTGCCATTCCCCTGCTCAACGAGCAACAAAAGAGCGATGGCCAAGGCAATCACACCCCCAAGATAGCCAAAAGCAAAACCAGAGCCCGAAATCTTACCAATCTGTTCGCGCGTTCCCAAACCCGGCAACTGCGCGTTGGTAAAAATGAGAGCGTATTCGGCACCGATAAAGCCAATTCCAAAGGCGGCGAGCATCCAAAACAGGTTGCTCGCGTCGGGGGCCGTGAACCACAGCGCGCCACAACCAAGCACATACATCAAACTGAACGAGACGATCCAAGGCATTTTTCGCCCTGTGCTATCAGCCATTGCACCAAACATCGGAGCAGAAAAGGCGATGATCAATCCAATCAGCGCAGTCGTCCAAGCCCACATCGCTTGCGCGTTTGCATCCGCAACGCCCTCAACCAATCCTTGATTAAGATAGTAGGTCGCAGCGATTGCCACGAAAAAAGGACCAAAGATAAAGGTGTTCAAGACAGTGTGATACGGCTGGCTGGCAAAGTCGAAAAAATACCAGCCCCAAATGCGCTTCTTCAATGTCTTGTCGGCTGTTGCGCTTGTCATTTATCTGTCCCCTTTATTGGGGACAGTTAGATAGACACAATGTCACACGCGCAAGACAATCCTGTCGCTTAGTCCTGCATTGGCGGCCACGGACGGCTGGCATCCGCTTCAATCCAATTCGCAACCCATTCAGGAATAGGCGGAGATGTTGTCTCTCGGCCCATTGCTTCTGCAACGCGCGCAGGCGCTAGAATCCCCGACTTGTCCGTCACCGCAGCCCGATAGAGCGCGTGATTGGCGACTTCACCATTATCTTTGACCATACATTGCTCAAGATAGAAGAACCGCTCATCCCAACACACAGTACGTGATTTCATCGTAAACGCCTCAAACGTGCGGATGCGGCGCCGATAACGTACAGAAACGCCCGCCATTGTCAGACCCCAACGATTGCTTTTCAAAGCATCCACCAAGCCTGCTCGTTTTGCCAAAGGAATGCGCCCAAGATCAAGCAGCGTCAGCGTACGCCCATTATTAAGCTCCATCCACATATCGATGTCCCAAGGCCAGCACCGATGGCGTGAGATATGCATCTCATCAAAGCCGATTGGGTCTAAATTTCTAGTCTGCCACATGGCTTTGATCATACGGATGAAAGGGTACATGAACGCGCTCCTGTTAAGCCCCACATCTGCGATAGTTCGTATTCGCGTCAAGCCGCGACCCTGCGGCACTTGTCGCCGCGCCTTCGTACGACTACCTAGAGAATAACCCAAAATTTCGGAGCCTATTGCCCATGTTATCGCTTTTCCAAATCCTTCTACTGATCCTCGATATCGCGTGGTTCTTCATTGTGGCTCATGTAATCATGAGCTGGTTGATCAATTTCCAAGTTCTCAACTTGAACCAACAGTTCGTTGCGCAGATTTGGTACGGTCTGAACCGTATACTTGATCCTGTTTACTCAAAGATCCGTAGCTTCTTGCCAAACATGGCCGGCATCGACTTGGCACCATTGGTGGCATTGGTCGGCGTTTATGCCTTGCGGATCATTATCGCCAACAACATGCAGTCCTTTTACTAACACTGCATCTTGTGTGAGTTGTTAACCTATGGGACATATCCTGTAAGAGCAAAGCAATGCCATTACAGGACATCCCATGGACCGCGCCGTATCGCTGTTAAGCGACGTTTTCGGATTTGACGCCTTTCGGCCTGGCCAGCGCGACATTGTCGATGCTGTTTCAGGCAACGAAAACGTGCTCGCGATTATGCCCACCGGTGGTGGCAAATCCCTGTGCTATCAACTTCCCGCGTTGATGGATGATGAAGGGCTAACTGTCGTTATCTCGCCATTGATCGCATTGATGCGTGACCAAGTGCAGGCTCTGAAAGCCAGCGGCGTTGTTGCAGGCGCGCTGACCTCAGGAAACACCGAAGAAGAAACAAACGCTGTGTTTGAGGCGATTGATGCAGGCACATTGCGCCTTTTGTATATGGCACCTGAACGCCTTGCTTCTGGTGGGGCTGTTAACCTTTTGCGCCGCGCTGGTGTGAACCGTATCGCCGTCGACGAAGCACACTGCGTCAGCCAGTGGGGCCATGATTTCCGTCCCGATTATCTGCGTATTGGCGATTTACGGCGCGCGTTGAACGTGCCCATCGCTGCGTTCACAGCCACCGCCGATGCAGAGACACGGGTTGAAATTGCACAGCGACTGTTTGATGGTGAAGAGCCACAAACTTTTTTGCATGGTTTTGATCGTCCCAACATCCACCTCGCCTTTGCAGCCAAAGATGGGCCGCGCCAGCAAATCTTGAGCTTTGCGGCTGCGCGCAAGGGTCAATCAGGCATCGTGTATTGCGGCACACGCGCCAAGACCGAAGGGCTTTCTGGCGCGCTGAACCAAGCCGGCCATAGCGCGTGTTTTTATCATGGCGGCATGGATCCTGATGCACGTCGTGACGTTGAAGCACGCTTTCAACGCGAGGATGGTTTGATTGTTGTGGCAACTGTTGCGTTTGGCATGGGCGTCGACAAGCCAGACATTCGCTGGGTCGCACATGCTGATCTGCCCAAGTCGATTGAAGCGTATTATCAAGAAATTGGTCGCGGCGGACGTGACGGTGCACCTGCCGAAACGCTCACACTTTATGGACCGGATGATATTCGTCTACGCCGCAGCCAGATTGACGAAGGGCTTGCACCACCCGAACGGCGCTCTGCGGATCATGCGCGGCTAAACGCTTTGTTGGGCCTCGCCGAAGCGCTTGATTGTCGCCGCGCCAGCTTGCTTTCTTATTTCGGCGAAACCAACGTCAAATGCGGAAACTGCGATCTTTGCGATGCGCCTGTGGACGTCTTTGACGGGACAACAGCTGTACGCAAAGCATTGTCCGCGATTTTACGAACAAACGAATACTTCGGCGCGGGTCACTTGATCGATGTCCTTTTGGGCAATGACACTGACAAAATTCGCGCGCGCGGGCACGATGATTTGCCAACTTATGGCGTTGGCAAAGAGTACAGCAAACGCGAGTGGCAGGCTGTCTTTCGTCAAATGATGGGGCATGACTTGGTGCGCCCTGACCCTGAACGCCACGGTGCTTTGCGCATGACAGACGAAGCTTTGCCAATTTTGCGCAGTGAAGCCTCCATTCGTTTGCGTCGTGACAGCATCAAGACTGCTTCGAAGTTCTCTCCAACTGTCAGAACGTTGGTGAGCGAAGAAGACGCGCCTTTGTTGTCAGCCCTGAAAGCGAAACGGCGCGGATTGGCAGAAGCGGCGCGCGTCCCTGCCTACATCGTATTCAACGACAAAACTCTGATCGAGATGGCTCAAGCGCGGCCCAAAACGCTGGATGACATGGCCGCCATCGGAGGCGTTGGCGCGAAAAAACTTGACACCTACGGCGCTGCTTTTCTGGAAGTGATCAATGGCGAAGTAGAAAGCCAGCATCCGGCACGGCGCAAACTTGCGGGTCGCGAAAGCGGCACATTGTATGATCGTTTGCTCGAAGTGCAGGCTGATCTCGCACGCGGTGGCGAGGGATATGACAAGCCGCTCAGCTGTTCTGCGTCCTTGCTTGCAAAGATCGCGGCACAGAAACCGCAAAATGAAATGGCGCTTGAACGCATCTTGGGCGAACGGCGCAGTGAAAGATTTGGGCGCGCATTTCTGGACGTCTTGCGTGAGGCGAGCTAGATCAACCATCAGCGAATAGAGGGGCAAATATGTTAGTTGTGATTTCACCGGCCAAGCGTTTGGATTGGGCAGAGCGTAATGTAGAAATGACCGCGCCTGATTTACAAGAGGATGCGGTACGTCTTTCCAAAAATGCAAAGAACTTAACGCTCGCCGAATTGCGTAAACTGATGGATCTCAGCCCAGATTTAGCGCGCCTCAATAGGGACCGTTTTCAAGCATTTGAAGCAGAGCCAAGCGAAGAAGTCTTGCGCCCAGCAGCTTTGGCGTTCGCGGGCGATACATACCAAGGGCTCGCAGCGACTAGCCTAAACGATGACGAGCTGCGCTGGGCACAGGATCATTTGCGCATTTTGTCTGGCCTTTATGGCGTTTTACGCCCGCTCGATGGCATTCAACCTTATCGCCTTGAAATGGGTTCTCGCCTCAAG
>JAHEGL010000293.1 GCA_024645145.1 Planktotalea sp. | reverse complement strand
ATCAAATTGACTCGCAATTTACGTTCAAACATTGCTGGATCATGCGCCGCGCCGCGCGATACGGTTTTTTCCGCGCCGCCAATTCCTGCGCAATTTGCTAAGATGCGCGTCACGCCATTTGCTTTTTCAGCAGCGTCAACACCCTGTGCAACCGATTGTGGATCAGAGACGTCAACGCGTAGAAATTTGGCACCAATCTTAGAGGCCAATGCCTCGCCAGCGTGCTCATTGAGATCGAACAGAGTGACGTTTATGCCGTTTTTTGCCAGCAAGCGCGCTGTCGCAGCTCCCAACCCAGATGCTCCGCCCGTTACGATTGCGCCGCTTCCTGTAAAATCTTGCATAAGACTCCCCCCAAGTGGATCCTAATAAAAACACAAAGCACAACTTGGCTTGTTGCGTTTCTGACGACTTCCCAAAGCGATTGCGGAGTCTGTTGTTCTTGGAACCTATGACGCGTCGTCATCGTTTCGAGCAACGCTAGGAGGGGTCAGGTCACAGTTTTCGCCCGCTATGCTATGCAAGATCCATATCTTATTTTGTTCACTTGGTAAACGGTTTTGTTGATTAGCGATATTCAGCGAGCGTTCACTAAACGCGCTTCAATGAGAAGATCTGAAAATCGGCCAATGATGTTTGCAGTTGTGATCAGGTACAAGACTGCGCGCCCCTAAGGGCGTTCATCATGATTTGGTCGTGTCGGGGGGGCGTGCCAATCAGAGCAGGATGCGCTGGGCGATCGTCTAACGAAGGGCGTAAAGTTCAACCTGGACGCTGCTCTCATTCCGCGCTCCAGTGCCTATGAAAAGCGTTTTGTTGACCCAGTCATAGCGCGGATCGCCCGTTTCAAGGCGCGCATGGGTACGCATGTAATAGCTATCGGGACTCACCTGTTCACCTCGAGCAATCGCCGCAATAGTTTCGGCGGGGCCATGGCGATACCCGAAGTTAATGATTTCAATTGTTGCGCCATCATCGGTTTCAAATGCATAGCGCGTATCAAGCTCTGCCATACCATCGGCGAAAACGGTCTGCCAATCTGCACCAAGGTTCAGGATGCGCCCGGACAGTTCCGGACCGCTCACCGTTCCGCCAATAATTGGGATGATCCGTCTTTCACCAGCGCGCCCCTTGCCCAGTGTTTTGATCGGCGCCAAGTCCACCATTAAAGTGCAGACTTGATGGAGCGACGGAGTAGGGAGGTCCATTTGAGACGCCTTATTGTTTGTTTTCTTAGGAAACAATTTGACGTATGAACGGCACTGATACAAGGAAGGAACGCTAGAATGTCAAAGCCGAATACAGCTCTTCAGCGCGAAGATCATGGAACGCTTGAAGATCTCGTTGGGTATAATCTGAAGCGGGCTTACTTGATTGTGAGCTCGGATTTCCGTTTGACGCTTGGCGAAGAAGGTCTTGCTCCTCGGGTTTTTTCAGCGCTGGCTTTGATCGTCCAATTTCCTTTGATCACACAGAGCGATCTCGCTCGAAAACTGGGCATCGAACGTTCTGGTCTGGTGGCGATCGTTGATGATTTGGAAGCGCGTGGTTACGTGGTTCGCAAGCCCGTACCTAATGATCGCCGTGTCCGAGCTCTCGCCCCGACACCGGAGGGCGAAGTGGCTCATAGTCAAGCCAATGAGACTGTCATGGCCCACGAAGCGCAATTGCTGTCTGAGTTAACGCCGCAAGAAACCGAGAACCTGGTCGGGTTGCTCAAGAAGATCCGTAATATCAAACGCTGACCTGCGCGTGTCGTGTAAACAGGCGCAGTCAGAGCACATCAACGATCCAGACAAGCCGAAGTTCTATCGCAGGGAGGCTTGCCAGCAGTGTGACGCCGATAAGTCTAGCGGAACTTCGGCTCGCGCTTTTCTAGAAATGCGCGCAGACCTTCTTTGGCCCCGTCGGAGGTTTGGCTCATCGCTGCGGCCAGACTTTCTGTGAAAAGACCATCCGAGCGTGACATATCGTTGATCCGCGAGATCGTGTTGATCATCAAGTAATTTGAAAACGGTGCATTGTCAGCGATCTGGCGTGCCAGTTTGTTTGCCAACGGTAGTCCTTCGCCTTCTGCTACAGAATAATGGGCAAGCCCCAGTCGCAGACCGTCTTCAGCACCATAGTTGCGCCCTGTGAGCATCATTTCCCGCATCCGGTCCGCACCAATTAAACGGCCAACACGAACGGTTGCACCGCCGCCCACAAAAATTCCGCGACGTCCTTCAGGGAGTTGAAAGCGTACATTCGGTTCAGCGATGCGCACGTGAGTAGATGCAGCAATTTCGAGTCCGCCGCCAATAACAGCACCCGTTAAAACAGATATTACAGGCAGCCCGCCAAATTCGATTAATTCAGAGACACGGTGCCAGTTACGGGAATGAAATACCCCTTCAACCGGTTCTCGATGCTCATGTTCAGCAAGATCGAGACCAGAACAAAAGTGCCCACCTTCACCACGCAAAATGACGGCTGCTACGCCCTCAGGCGGCTTGGTGAAAAACTGATCGAGCTCATCAACAAGCGCATCGTTCATAGCATTTCGCTTTTCAGGGCGATTGAAAACGATGGTTGCAATTTCACCCTCGATTTCGATCCGAGTCACTCTGCCTGGTTTTGAAGTACTATCGTTCATATGAAACGGTTCCCTTTGTGATTAATTCGTTATACTGCTGAACAGTTTTTCTGCATAGCGAATTTTACCTTTGACGTTATCGCCGTTTTCGAAGCGCCCGCACAAATGGACATGTTATCCGACTTTCTTGACGCGCCTAACAATGATGTCGGCCGTATTTGTCTGACCCGATATACTTAGGGATTTGGCCCTTTTCGGATCAAGATCAGTGGCGATTATTGCTCTAAACCACCGTTTGATCGCACCTTCAAAAGCGGCGCGCGGGAATTCGTGTTTTCAGCTGCAGCCACTTTCGCGGCGAGGCGGATAAACTCTTCTTGTTCTTGCGCGCTGAGGCTGGGCAGGATGCTGGACTGGCATTTTTGAACAACAGGTTTGAGTTCGGCGAGGGTGGTTTCGCCCACTGCCGTCAATAAAAGCACGCGGGCACGGCGGTCTTTTGGATTTGTCGTACGCTCAACATATCCTTTGCTGACAAGGCGATCGACGACACCGCCAATCGTTGCGCGGTCAAAGGCGATAGCGCCTGCAAGCGTGGCCTGATCGATTCTGGGATTTTCTTTTATCAAGACCAAAGCCGCATACTGAGGAGAGGTCAGATCGCTTCCAATCGCCTTCATATGCTGTGCAAATATGGAAGCAGAGATCTGCTGAAGGCGTCTAATTAGATGGCCTGGCATGGAGTAGACTTCCGACATGCAGTGATCATATGCATACTTATGACTTTAGCAAGGTCCGTCATAGTTTGATTTTGGCCTGGGGCAAGATTTCTTGAAAAAATAGATGACCGCATCAAAAAGCTGTGCCATACATTTTATTCTAAGTGTGCTTATTGTTAACGAGCACACGCAAATTGACTGTAAATAGCTTGACGCTACAGGGTGCAACGCCGCTCAAAGAGTTCTAGGGAGGAACTTAAATGACATCGAAACTAATCAAAGGGATGCTGGGCAGTGCTGCTGCTCTCGCGATCACAGCATCTGGCGCATTTGCGCAAGAAGTGACGCTGAAGCTGCATCAATTCTTGCCAGCGCAAGCAAATGTTCCAAAGCTGGTCCTCGACGTTTGGGCCGACAAAGTCGAAGCAGACTCTGACGGGCGGATCAAGATTGATCGCTTCCCATCTATGCAGCTTGGTGGTTCTCCGCCCGAATTGCTTGATCAAGCGATTGATGGTGTTGCAGACATCACATGGACGGTTGTCGGATATACGCCAGGTCGTTTCCCATCCACCGAAGTCTTTGAACTTCCTTTCATGGTTGAAGATGCGCGCGCTGCGTCTTGTGCATACTGGACAATGTTTGAAGAGCACATGAAAGACACGGAATTTGCTGGCGTAAAGATCCTTGGCACTTGGGTGCACGGACCTGGCATGTTCCATACGGCTGAGCCCGTTGAAACGCCATCTGACCTTGAGGGCATGAAAATTCGGGGCGGTTCGCGCTTGGTTAATCAGCTTTTGGAGCTCGCAGGGGCGACACCCGTCGGTATGCCAGTACCGGCTGTTTCAGAGGCGCTATCCAAAGGTGTGATTGATGGAACGACTATTCCTTGGGAAGTTACGGCCTCTTTGAAGGTTCCAGAACTTGTCGAAAACCACACGGAGTTTGAAGGCCCGGCGCTTTACAACCTGACGTTTGTTATGGCGATGAATCAGGATGTGTTCGACGGTCTGCCAGCTGATTTGCAGGCTGTGATTGATAATAACTCTGGTATGGACTTCTCTGTCTTTGCTGGTGGTACTCAGTCCGACGTTGACGCGCCTGTACGTGCTGATGTTGTCGAAATGGGCAACAATATCATCACCATTACGGACACGTCAGAGTGGCAAGAGCTTGTGAACCCGCTCTATGACACATGGGTTGCAGACATGAAGGGCCGCGGCCTTGATGGTCAGGCGCTTATTGATCAGGCAAAAAGCTTGATGAGTGGTGAATGCGCTGGGGCAACTGGCTCGCTGTAAGTCACAGCTTAAAGTCAAAAAGACACCGCAGCTAAACAAGTGGCTGCGGTGTTGAAGTGCCTGCTTGGGAGGGCAGCAATGTATAAGTTTATGGACAGGTTGGCACGATTGTTCGCAATCTTTGGTGGGATCGTTTTGTCGATCTTGATCGTTCAGACTTGCCTCTCGATTTTCGGGCGCACGATCAGCACAATCCTGCATTCTGACCTTGTCGAAACAACCTTCCCTACAGTTTCTCAAACGTTGCTCGCTACGGGGATTGGCCCGATCAATGGGGCGTTTGAACTTGTGGAAGCGGGGATGGCGTTTGTTATCTTTGCCTTCTTGCCGCTGTGCCAGCTCGCTGGAGCACATGCATCAGTGGATATTTTCACTTCTAAACTTCCGAACAAAGCAAACGCGATTTTACGCACTTTGATCGAAATTGTTTTTGCCTTAGTGATCGTTGTTATCGCTTGGGAGCTGTCGCAAGGCATGCTCAGCAAACAGCGCACAGGGCAGACCACATTTATTCTCGAATTTCCGGTTTGGTGGCCCTACGCGCTAAGCCTTGTTGCGGCCGTGGCCTCGGCCATTGTTGCCTCCTATGTTGCAACGATGCGCGTGCTAGAGCTTGTCTCAGGCCGCCAGATCTTGCCCACTGAACCGGAGGCAGAGCATTGAGCGATATCACAATAGGGCTTTTGTCCTTTCCGGCCCTTCTCGTTCTGATATTTCTTCGCG
>JAHEGL010000281.1 GCA_024645145.1 Planktotalea sp. | reverse complement strand
CTGACGGGGTCTGAGCATCTTGTTCTTGCGCCGCGCTTTTCGCCCACAGGTGATCGTGTGCTCTATACGTCTTACGAAACAGGCTTTCCACGCATTTACGTCTTAGATGTTGGCAATGTGAAACGCCGTGTTCTGGAAAGCCAAGAAGGCTCCATGAGCTTCGCGCCGCGCTTTTCGCCTGATGGTCGTACCGTCGTTTATTCCCTCGCGCGTGGCGGGAATACCGATGTTTACCGCATGGACGTTGCAAGTGGATCTAGCGCGCGCCTGACGTCTGCGCCCTCTATTGAAACTGCACCAAGCTATAGCCCGGATGGCAGCCGTATCGTGTTTGAGAGTGATCGCTCCGGTAGCCAGCAGATATATATCATGAGCGCCAACGGTGGCGAGGCAAAGCGCATCAGCTTTGGCCAAGGACGCTATGGCACGCCAGTTTGGTCCCCACGCGGTGATCTGATCGCATTTACCAAGAAATCCAAAGGACGTTTCCACATTGGTGTGATGCGCACGGATGGTTCCGAAGAGCGTTTGCTGACCGCGTCCTTCTTGGATGAGGGGCCGACGTGGTCGCCCAACGGTCGCGTCATCATGTTCACCCGTGAGACCCAAGGTGCGAGCGGTTCAGCCTCGCTTTACTCCGTTGATATTTCGGGTCGAAACCTGAAGCGGATCCCAACAACAGGCGGCGCATCCGATCCATCATGGTCGCCTCTACAACGCTAAATAAACGTCTAAAAACAAACAATAAGCAGTGAGACAGACAAATGAAAATGATCACCAAAGCAGTGTTACTGACCAGTGTGCTTGCGCTTGCCGCTTGCTCGAACAAATCTGATTTTGAGGGCGATGATTTCGTTGACCTGAACGCAGGTCCAAGTACTGGCATCGATGATGGTGCTGGCAGTGGGTTTGAGGGAACGGGCGGCGTCAATGACCCCACTTCCGTTGCCTTCTTCCAGCAAAGTGTTGGCGACCGTGTACTTTTTGAGGTCGATCAAAGCACATTGAACGGGCAGGGCCGATTGATCCTAGATGGTCAAACACGGTGGCTGACGGAAAATTCCGACTATACCGCGATCATTGAAGGCCATGCAGATGAGCAAGGCACACGCGAATATAACGTCGCGCTCGGTGAACGTCGCGCCAATGCAGTGCGCGATTATCTTGTGTCCAAAGGTATCTCCAGCTCGCGACTTCGTGTTGTGAGTTTCGGTAAGGAACGTCCGATTGAGATTTGCAGCCAAGAGGGTTGCTATGCTAAGAACCGTCGCGCGGTGACTATGCTTGCCGCAGGGCTCTCTGGTTAATCTGCTTCTAAGGAAAGAGATATATGACGGCGCGTTTGACGAAAGGGTTTGCCGCGGCTGCCTTGTCTCTTTTTATCTGTTCAACGTCTTTGGTTGCGCAAAGCAATACTAAGCAAACCTTGGCGGATATCCGGCAGGATCTAACCGTCTTATCCGTAGAAATGAAGCGCTTGCAGCGGGAACTTTCGACGACAGGCAGCTCTGCACCTGCTGTTAGCGGCAGCTCTGTGAACGATCGGATCGCTTCTGTCGAGGGAGAGCTGCAACGCCTTACAGGGAAGATTGAACAGCTGGAGTTTCGCATCGACTCGATCGTGAAAGATGGCACCAATCGTATTGGTGATCTCGAATTTCGCTTGGTTGAGCTTGAGGGTGGCGATGTGAGTACGCTCGGTGAGACCAGTACGCTTGGCGGTGGGACTGCACCCACTGCGCCAATCGCAGTGCCCGCACAAAGTGGAACGGTGTCCGGCGGTGCGCAGCTCGCAATGGGGGAACAAGCGGACTTTGATGCAGCCAAAGCATTGATGGACAGTGGTGATGCGGCAGGGGCAGCGGCGCAATTCGAACTGTTCACGCAAAACTTTCCGGGCAGCCCGCTGGAAGGGCAAGCTCGCCTTCTGCAAGGCGAAGCGTATGACGCAGCAGGCAATACGCGCGACGCGGCGCGTTCGTACCTAGAGGGCTATTCACGCGACCCCTCCAGTGACATCGCACCCGAGGCATTGTTCCGCCTTGGTCGTACATTGGGCCGTCTGGGCAAAGTGGCGGAAGCCTGTGTTACCCTTGGTGAAGTTGGGGTGCGCCACGCAGGGACAGCTGCCGCGAGTAGTGCCCAAGTTGAAATGGCCACACTGAGCTGCAATTAATGCTCAACAAAGCCCTTTTGAGCATTGATCGCCCTTTGGGCGTCGCGGTCTCAGGTGGCAGTGATTCAACGGCACTCTTGAGTTTGATGGCGCAAGCCAAAGGATCAGATGCAATACGCGCCGTGACTGTGGATCATGGCCTACGGGCAGCTGCGAAAGAAGAAGCAGGGCAGGTTGCACAACTCTGTGCGTCGCTGAGCATCTCTCATGATATCCTCTCGCTCAATCTTGAAGATGGTGCCGACCTCCAAGCGCGTGCACGTGCTGGACGCTATAGCACTTTGTGTGATTGGGCGCAGCGAACGGGTGTTGCGGCTGTCGCTCTTGGCCATACCAAAGACGACGTAGCTGAGACTTTTTTGATGCGCCTTGCACGTGGATCGGGTGTCGACGGTCTTGCGGCGATGCCTGCAACCTTTGAACGCAGCGGGGTGCGTTTTCTGCGGCCATTGCTTGGCGCTGACCGCTTCGAATTGCAAACCTACCTGCGCACACAAAGCTTGAGCTGGAGCGAGGACCCCTCCAATAAAGATCCGCGCTTTAAACGTGTTCAAATGCGCCAAGCCCAGCCGTTTCTTGATGAACTTGGCCTTACACCACAGCGCTTAAGCCAAACGGCTGATTGGATGCGTGCAGCTTCTGAAGTTCTTGAAATGACCGCAGATACATGGATTGCACAGAACGCATGGGGTGATCATGGCGATGCCGTTTTCAATTTCAAAGCCTTGCAAACGGCCCCTTTGGAAACTGCCGCTCGGGTTTTGAGCCGAGCCCTGTGTAACATCTCGGGCAATCCATATCGTCCGCGCTTCAGCGCTTTGATCGCACTTCTCTCAAATAACTCTGCTCAAACCCTACACGGATGCATTGCCTATCATCATGGAGACACTTTGCGCCTCACTCGAGAGCCCAGTGCGATCAAAGAAGATGAGATGCGATGGAAGATCACAGGCCCGCTCAGCGCAACGCATGTCATCACGTCCCTCAGGGAGGCCGACTTTACCCATATCCCCGATTGGCGAGACACAGCGCTTGTGCCACGTCGCTCACTTTTGGGAACTCCGGTTATTTGGCAGAATGAGACCTTCATTGCAGCCCCAATCGCAAAGCCTGACCCTGCTTGGAGCGCAAGCACCGCCAATCCGCTTCATTTTTCCAAATAAACTCAAACGCGGACGGTGTTCAGGTGCGCGACGCTCTTTCAGCAATACCAGAGGTGCCAACGCGTTGCGCCAACACATCCTCGACTTCTGCGAGTGACACATCGCGCGCAGCGAGCATGACGAACAAGTGATAAAGCACATCGGCAGCCTCAGAACGCAAAGCTACCTTGTCGTCTTTTATAGCTTCGATGATCGCTTCAATCGCCTCTTCGCCAAATTTCTCGGCGCATTTTTCAGGCCCTTTTGCCAGCAGCTTTGCGGTCCAGCTCTCAGTGCCACCTTCTGCTTTGCGTGCTTGGATCGTTTCGAATAGGTCGTGCAAAACGCTCATGTCAGCCTCACTGGAATACCTGCGGCGGCCATATGCGCCTTTGCTTGAGCAACTGTATATTCGCCAAAGTGGAAGATCGACGCGGCAAGAACGGCACTTGCGCCGCCTTGTGTGACGCCCTCGACCAGATGATCAAGATTGCCGACACCGCCAGAGGCGATCACAGGCACATTTACAGCATCTGAAATCGCGCGCGTCAGGGGTAGGTTGAACCCCGATTTTGTTCCGTCGCGATCCATTGAGGTAAGCAAAATCTCACCTGCGCCTTTTTCAGCGACGCGGATAGCGAATTCAACAGCGTCAATTCCAGTTGATTTACGCCCGCCATGAGTGAAAATCTCCCAACGGCCTGGAGCAACGGTTTTCGCATCTATGGCGCAGACAATGCATTGGCTGCCGAATTGATCTGCGGCTTCGCTCAAGACGTCAGGCCGCGCCACCGCGGCAGAGTTGAAACTTACCTTGTCAGCGCCTGCAAGTAAAAGTGCACGAACATCGTCCACTTCGCGCACGCCACCACCTACAGTTAATGGAATATAGCACTGCTCTGCCGTGCGCCGCACAACATCAAACATTGTGCCGCGGTTTTCATGTGTGGCGTGAATGTCGAGAAAACAAAGCTCGTCCGCTCCCGCAAGATCATAGGCGCGCGCGCTTTCGACAGGGTCGCCCGCATCACGTAAGCCGACAAAGTTCACACCTTTGACGACGCGCCCATCAGCAACATCGAGACAAGGGATGATACGGGTTTTAAGCATTGCCAAACACCTTCAGCGCGTCTGCCAAATCAAGCGCACCATCATACAAGGCGCGACCAGAAATCGCGCCGTTCAAATTGGCTCCGCAATCGCGCAACGCAATCAAATCCTCTAAGGAAGATACGCCGCCAGAGGCAATGACAGGAATAGAGACGGCACGCGCCAAGGCCGCCGTTGCGTCAATGTTGGGTCCTTGCATCGCGCCATCGCGGTTGATGTCGGTGTAAATGATTGCCGCAACACCCGCGTCCTCAAACGAACGCGCCAGATCGGTGACTTCAACGTTCGTTTCTTCTGCCCAACCTTTGGTTGCGACTTTACCGCCGCGTGCGTCAATTCCGACAGCCACATGTCCAGGAAACGCTTTTGCGGCTTCTCTGACCAGCTCAGGGTTCTCTACTGCGACAGTGCCAAGGATCACGCGCTGCAACCCTTTGTCCAGCCAACGCTCGATCGTTGCCATGTCTCGGATTCCGCCGCCAAGTTGTGCAGGCACTTTACAGGCTTTCAAAATCGCCTCCACCGGCGCGGCGTTGACTGGCTCGCCCGCAAAAGCACCATTGAGATCAACCAGATGCAACCATTCACACCCTGCATTGACGAACTCCAAAGCTTGCGCAGCGGGATCGTTGCTGAACACAGTTGCCTTGTCCATTTCGCCGCGCAACAAGCGCACCGCTTGGCCGTCTTTAAGATCAATCGCAGGGTAGAGGATCATCGCGCAAAGCCTTTTTATTACGTGCGCATCCCTTCGCATGAGATTGCCGATTTTGCAACGGGCGTAGCGTCAACTCTTGCTTTGTTGCAGGGGGCCTTGCACTCTTGCGTCAAATAAACGGGAGAAAAAAGATGAAAGCACTTCTTACAATTGCGGCGGTTTCGTTGGTGACGGCAACA
>JAHEGL010000279.1 GCA_024645145.1 Planktotalea sp. | reverse complement strand
TCATGTAGGCAGATTCGTATGCGAGGCGGCGGATGGAAGAGCGTGCAATGCCCAAGTCTGCCAATTCGCGGTCTGAAAGTCCTGCCAGCTCGTTGAATGTCTGACGGTAAACTGCGCGCTTCGTGCGTGCTTCTTTGAAGTTTGCCCAGAGTACGACGAGCTTGTCACCCAATGTGCCTTGAGCGGAGAATGTATCTGTAAGGAACGCCATGTCGATCTTCCTTTGTTAGCGTTTCACTACTTAGCGAGGCTGTCTATCTTGCTGTTGTGATGAATATGGAGTCAATGCTGCACTTGCACAATGGTCATCTCTGCAATGCTGCCATGCAGAAATTACATGGATGACGTGAGGTTAAGTATCGGGAAACATGTGCTTAATTTTTTAGCGCTTTAAAAAGATGCGAGGTCCCCTTGCACCTGCGTACAAAGCTGCGAGGTATATCAAAACGCCTATGGGAGAGAGCAATGAGCCAGATTGAAACCGATATTAAAGATGCCCTTGCACGTTTGGCCTTGCCTGATGGGGGCGATCTGATCAGCCGCGATATGATACGGGCTTTGTCAGTTGATGATAATTCGGTCCGTTTTGTAATCGAAGCGCCAAGCCCAGCGATTGCGCAACAGATGGAACCTTTGCGCCAAGCGGCGGAGGCCGCGGTTGCTGCCGTCGTGGGTAAGCGAAGTGTTGCGGCGGCTTTGACGGCTCATGGGCCTGCGCCTGCTAAACCTGCGCCGCCTAGTTTGAAGATTGGTGGTCATCCCAAACCTCAAGAAGGCGGGCCCGCGCCTGTCTCTGGTGTGGACCGCATCCTCGCAATTGGTTCTGGCAAAGGGGGTGTTGGCAAATCCACCGTGTCTTCTAACCTTGCGGTTGCTCTGGCAAAGCAAGGTCGACGTGTGGGTTTGCTCGATGCAGACATATACGGCCCGTCCCAGCCGCGTATGATGGGTGTCAGCAAACGCCCCGCCAGTCCTGATGGCAAAACCATCATTCCTCTCAAGGCGCATGGCGTCACTATGATGTCCATTGGTCTGATGATGGACCCCGACAAAGCGATCGTTTGGCGTGGCCCTATGTTGATGGGTGCGCTTCAGCAAATGTTAGGGCAGGTGGAGTGGGGCGAGCTTGACGTGCTGATCGTCGATCTTCCACCCGGTACAGGCGATGTGCAGCTCACGCTGTGCCAGAAAAGTCAGGTGACGGGCGCGATTGTAGTGAGCACACCACAAGACGTTGCGCTTTTGGATGCGCGTAAAGCGCTCGATATGTTTGGAACGCTCAAAACCCCTGTTCTGGGATTGATCGAAAACATGTCGATTTTTAAATGCCCTGATTGCGGCTCTGAACATGCGATCTTTGGTCAAGGTGGCGTCGCCGCAGAGGCGGAACGCTTGAATGTGCCGCTGCTTGGTGCGCTTCCAATCGATCTCGACACGCGCTTAGCGGGGGACGGTGGAACCCCTATTGCCGCGGGTGACGGGGATATGGCGCAAGCTTATGCAAAACTCGCCAAAGGCTTGATAGAAGGGGGAATGGCGTAATCGCCACCCCACTTTAGATAGAGCCCGCTTCGACCATATAGTTGCACGCACTGCACATCTCAGCATCATCAGACGCCAAAAACAAAACCATGCGCTCGACGTAGACCGGATCTATAAGATCGGGCAAACACTGGCGCGCACGGTGCGCTTCAAGGGCTTCGGGCGTCGCCCAAAGCTCTTTTTGCCGTTATGTCATGATCCAACCGGGCACAACCGTATTCACGCGAATGCGGTGATCGCCAAAATCGCGCGCCATTGTACGGGTCAAACCGTGCACAGCGGCCTTTGCAGTAGCGTAGGCGGGGAAACCACCCCCTGCTTCCGACCAAGAATTAGACCCCATGTTTATGATAGAACCACCACCTGCTTCGATCATACCAGGCGCGATGGCTTGAATCGCAAAGAACATATGGCGCAAATTCGTGCTTTGACGTTCGTCCCAATATTCGGGCGTGACGTCCTGCCAATCATGTCGGTCATCGCGCGCGGCATTGTTCACCAGAACATGCGCTGCCCCCAATCGATCTGTCAGCTTGCCAAGGGACGCTTTCAGCGCGTTCGCATCGCGTAAATCGCAGATTTCATAGGTGACGTTCTCCAAACTCTCGGCCAAAGCCGCGCTGGCGTCTTCGTTCAAATCCAAAAAACCGACCCGCGCGCTTTGCGCTGCGAAGGCTTTTACCATTTCTGCGCCAATTCCTTGTGCACCACCTGAGACGATGACGGTTTTGGCGTTAAGGCTGGGATAGATTGCAAACTCTGGCATGGGGCATCCTGCTTTGGGCTAAAGAGGTCTTTGCGGCACCGTTGCAGGTAATTCTTGGGAACTCAACGCTGCACTTGGGGCAGGGCGCGTGGAAATTGATGCGCCTTTGGGAATTCATGGGCGGTGTGGGATTTCATGGGCCAAACCTGTCAAAACGAGGTTTTAAACGGGTGTCACGTCAAAGACTCACGTATGAATCCTCTTTGTGACCTCGATTTACACCGCGATTCATATGTGATTCGTAGCTCAAGAGTATAAAATTCGGCCCGAAACTCGTGACTGATGGCTCTGTTGTGTAGGAATTTGGCAAAATGTGGGAAAAAAATCAGGGATTGTTTCCAATCAATATATAGTGGTCGGCCTTCACATTTTCGCTATCACTGGGTCTTGTTCCTGAAGTGTTCTCACTAAATGTTGTGTGAGAGATAACTCACAAACAACATTTAGAAACTTCGTCCCAACATTTTCTATTGATTACCATGATTTCCCATGTCATCCCTAATAACAGAAGAGGAAAGCGGGTAACACAACAACGGGACGCCAAACGATCCCAAGTCAATAAAAACCACTAAGTCAGGTTTCATACGGGCACCCTCCTTAACCCTCTCAACCAGATCCGGCGCGCGAGCGAGCAGACATCCCCCCAGGTGGCGCGCGCGATCGGACACTCCCAGCAACGGGACGTCGGCGGATCAAGCAGTGGCAGCAGCTTGATCCGCCTTTAATATCTTTAGGGCCAGTTTTTCTGGAATACGAAAAGGGACAATCAGGCGTGTCACGCAGGTTCAGAGGTGAAAGCCACCATAAGGTGGATACGAAGGGGCGGGTCTCAATCCCAGCCTCTTTTCGTCGTGTAATCGAAGTGGCAGACCCTAATTGGACCGAAGGTTTGGCTCCAGAGCTGGTCATTGTGTACGGCGATCACCGTCGCAATTACCTTGAGTGTTACACCATGGAAGCGATCGAGGAGGTGGACGCCAAGATCGACGCCCTCCCACGTGGATCCCAAGCGCGTAAAATGCTTCAGCGTCTCTTCCATGGCCAATCATTCCCAACAACGATTGATGAAACAGGCCGCTTGGTTTTGCCTGCAAAACTGCGTTCAAAGATCGAACTCGATAAAGAAGCGTTCTTTATTGCGGCAGGCGATACCTTCCAGATTTGGAAGACGGAGACCTACGAAGCGGAAGAGCTTGCGAAAACAGAAGAGTGGCTGGAAGAACTGCCCGATGATTTCGATCCGCTCGAATTTCTTGACAGCGCCCCAACATCCAGTCCTGCGGAGTGATCCATGACGCAGGCTGCCACCACTGCTCCTCACATACCGGTCCTTTTGGACCCTATTCTCAAAGCCGCTGATCCAATCAGTGGCCGTTGGCTTGATGGCACATTCGGCGCTGGCGGCTACACGCGCGCCTTGCTTGATGCAGGGGCCGAGAGTGTTATTGCCGTTGATCGTGATCCTCTCGCTTTTGAAATGGCGTCGACTTGGGCGGATCAATATGGCGCACGTTTGATACAACAGCGCGGCGTCTTTTCTGATATGGTGGAGTTTGCGCAAGACCTTGATGGCGTTGTTCTCGACCTCGGGGTCTCTTCCATGCAGCTCGATATCGCTGAGCGTGGATTTTCTTTCATGCGCGATGGTCCGCTTGATATGCGTATGGGGCAAGACGGGCAGAGTGCTGCGGATATCGTCAACGAATATGACGCCGAAGAGATTGCCGAGATCCTTTATAATTATGGCGAAGAGCGGGCTTCGCGCCGCATCGCACGCGCGATTTTAGAGCTGCGCGCTGAAACACCAATCACCACAACGCTGCAACTTGCCGGTTTGATCGAGAAATGCCTGCCACGCAAAAAGCCTGGTCAGAGCCATCCCGCGACGCGCAGTTTTCAAGCGCTGCGCATTGCCGTGAACAACGAGTATGGTGAACTGTATCAAGGTCTTATGGCCGCCGAGCGTGCCTTGGCTCCGGGTGGACTGCTTGCCATTGTGACGTTTCATTCTGTGGAAGACCGCATGGCCAAGCGTTTCTTGCAATCGCGAGCGGGGATCACTGGCAATCCAAATCGCTTTGCGCCGCATGTTGAAGTCGAAAAGCCAGCGTTTGAATTGCTTGGCCGCAAAGCCATCACCGCCTCAGAACAAGAGCTGGAACAAAACGTGCGCGCACGTTCAGCCAAGCTGCGCCTTGCACGCCGCACAGATGCACCTGCGGGTGATATCGCGCCGAAAGCGCTTGGCATGCCTATGCTACGAAGGGACCGTTAAATGCGTTCATTGTTATATATTGTGACTGCCCTTGCCGTGATCGGGCTGGCCTTTTGGGCCTACCATGAAAATTATAAAACGCAGGCTGAAATTGCCGAAACCGAACAAATAAATCGTGAAATCGGTCAAGCGCGCGCGCGTTTGACAGTCCTTCGCGCAGAGTGGGCGTACTTGAACCGCCCCGATCGTCTGCGTGACCTGACTGATGTGAATTTTGAACGTTTGGGCCTGTTGCCGCTGCGTCCTGATCAGTTTGGCAAAGTCGATCAAGTGGCATTCCCACAGCCGATTGAACCTGAATTGATCATTAACAATCCAGTGGATGTGTCTAGCATGAATGGTGGCGAAGCTGTCACGCGCGGAGATGGTACGTTCCCATGATCCGCACACCTCTACGTCCCTTAGCCCGTATCCTTGAAGCACGCGCCAGTGGTGAAAACCCTGACGCGATTGAACGTGAAAACCTGCGCATCCGCCATGAACAAATGCGCGATGCGTCGCGCGGCCGTGCCGAAGGCCGTTTGCTAATCTTATCCGTCATATTCTTTTGCGCTTTTGGCGTCATCGGCGCGCGTATGGGCGTCTTGGCCGCGACAGAACCTGCAGAGCCACGAGCCGCGAGCACTGGCAGCGCAATCCTTGCGCAACGCGCTGATATCACCGACCGCCATGGCCGCGTTTTGGCGACGAACTTCGAGACACATTCGCTCTATGCGCAGCCTTTGCAGATGATCGACAAGGAGCGTGTGGCA
>JAHEGL010000257.1:2169-5394 GCA_024645145.1 Planktotalea sp. | reverse complement strand
CCCTGGGTTCAGGATCCATTTCCACGCTGTACCAGTCACAATCATCGAAAGCGCCATCGGGTAGAGGTAAATTGTGCGGATAGCGCCTTCAGTTCGGATGTTTTGGTCCAGCAGAATAGCGAGGATCAGGCCAAGGATCATTGCAATGACAATGAACAGGAACCCGAACACAAACAGGTTGGTAAACGCCGTGTCCCAGCGCGGGGAATCAAACAGCCGGTCATACTGGATGAACCCGTCGATTTCATATCTTGGCAGAAGCCGCGACCGCGTCAAAGACACCCAAGCCGTCCAAGCAATAAAGCCATAGACGAAGATCAGGACAACGATGAACGAGGGGGCCAAAACCAATTTAGGCATGTGTTCTTCAAGCCACTTGGTCATTGGAATAATCCTTAAAGTGTCCTCCCCCACGCGAACGCAGGGGAGGAAGGGAAGTATAGCTTACATGCTGTTGGCGATAGCGTCAGCCAACATCTGAACAGCATCCGCAGAGGACATGTCAGAGTTGAAGTGTGCCGTCACAGTATCGGTGATCGCACCTGCCTGCGCGCCGCGCAGCGCCATGCCGTGGGCATAGGACGGCAGGAGGGACCCGCCTTCGTTGCTTGCGGCCATATCGTCTGAGGACAAGACGGCACATTCATCAAAGTTGTCCAACGCGACGTCTGTACGCACAGGGATAGAACCTTTGTTGAGGTTAAAGACTTCTTGGAAGCTTGCACCAACAACCAGTTCAGCCAAAAGCGCCTGACCGGCCTGCTTGTCATCACCATCAACCGCGAACATCGCGAAGCTGTCGACGTTGTACAGGAAACCGTCACCCGGAGTGGACGCACAAAGGAAGTCCTCACCCGGAACCTGACCAGCGGCCATAAATTCGCCTTTGGCCCAGTCACCCATGATCTGGAACGCCGCTTCGCCGTTCATGACCATCGCTGTTGCAAGGTTCCAGTCACGACCTGAGAAGTTGCTGTCAACGAAACCGCGCATTGTGCGCATCTGGTCAAACACGGCGACCATCTCATCGGATGTCAGCGTGTCCATGTCCAGTTCAACAAACGCTTTGCGGAAGCCGTCTGAGCCCAGGATGCCCAAAGCAACCGCTTCGAACACTGTCGCGTCCTGCCATGCCTGACCGCCGTGTGCGAGTGGGATGATGCCAGCCGCCAACAGCGTTTCGGCCGCTGCGTTGAACTCGTCCCATGATGTTGGCATTTCGATTCTGTTTGCAGCCAGAACTTCGGCATTTGCCCAGATCCAGTCAACGCGGTGCACGTTTACAGGTGCTGCACACCATGTGCCGTCACACTGCATGTGGCCCGCAATGGCCTCGGGCAGGATTTCGGACCAGTTGTTGGCTTTTGCGACTTCGGAAATGTCAGCCAGAACGCCTTCTTCGAACCATTCCTGAATGGCTGGGCCTTTGATCTGTGCGGCTGTTGGCGCGTTGCCGGCCAGAACACGTGCACGCAGGGCTGTACCGGCTGCGTCACCGCCGCCACCAGCAACTGGCATATCTGTCCATGTGCCGCCGTTTGCGGCAAACTCTTCTTGCAGGACCGCAACAGATTTCGCTTCACCGCCAGATGTCCAGTAATGCAGGACTTCTGCTTCTGGTGATGCGTGGCCGTCTGCGAACGCCGCAGTTGATGCCACAATCGCCATGCCGGAAACTGCGCAAAGTAGTTTGAATGTCATTTTGATTTCCTCCCAGAAATATAGTCGCCCCAACGTGGGGCTATGGCCTAAATACGCCTTATCTCGCCCCAGCATTGCAACTGGCGCAGGGCGGGTATTCGGGGCCAAAACGCGATTAGTGGCGGACTTTGTTACACGATGTTACGTTACTCTCGATTTTGTTGCACGTTGTTACATAGGTGCTGAACCAATGGGCGGTGATACCCGCATATTGCATCAAAGAAAGGCAGTTCATGGCGATTCCGCGCATTCTTGTTGTTGATGACGATTCTGACATGCGTCAGATGATGGCAAAGTTTTTGCGTCAAAACGGAAAGATTGCTTTGCCTGCCTCAACCGAGCGCGAGGTGCAAAACCATCTGGACGGCGGTCGTATCGATCTGATCCTGCTCGATGTGATGTTGGGGGACGAAAATGGGCTAGAAATTTGTGGTCGTTTACGCCACGAACAGGATGTGCCCGTTATTATGGTGTCTGCCCTTTCAGCCGATCACCAGCGCATGGAAGGCTATGCGGTGGGGGCGGATGACTACATCGTCAAACCGTTTAATCCTGAATTGTTGTTGGCGCGGGTTAAGGCTGTTTTGTCACGTGCGCGGCGCTCATCCTCACTTGTGCATAGGCGCAATACCAAAACGTTTACCTTTGCAGGCTGGACCTATCACGCCAAGACCAAAGAGGTTTTGTCCCCCGATAGTGTCCAAGTGGCCTTGTCGCGCCGCGAAACTGCCCTTTTGCAAGCGTTTTTGGCTAATCCGCACATCCCACTGACCCGCGCCGAGATTGCGACAACCCTGGACGTCACCGGCACATCGGAACAATCAAGAGAGGCAATGGGGCGGTCCATCGACGTCCTTGTCGGGCGTCTGCGGGGTAAGATCGAAACAAACCCCAAGGCCCCTCAAATTCTAAAGACGGAGCGCGGCGTTGGGTACGTCTTTTCAGTCGATGTCACGGCGCAAGACGGTTGAGCGGCCCAATGTCGAGCCTGCGCACGATCGGTTTGATCTTTGTCAGCGCCGCCTTTTTTGCCGGTGGGCTTTCGGTCTGGCTTTGGACACAATCAAGCGCCAGTTGGCGTGACCATCAAAGTGCGGCCTATATCGCAGGTGTCACGCTTTATGACGCCTTGCAAAACGGCACGGCCCCCCCAACTGGCGTTACGCTTGAGGCGCTATCGTCAGACGATCAGGCCTTGGCGCAGAAAGGTCAATTTCGCCAGGTAACTGGTGCCACATCCGCGTCGCGCCTGACGATCATTCCCATTTCTGCCGATATCACACCGCAGCGCATTGGCGCGCCCTTAACGCTTGCCATTTTGTCCCCCGACATAACCTACAACATCGCCGACCTGCCCAACCGCGAAGGGCAGACCGCGGCGGAAACGACCGGCGCTGTCACGCGCAAATTTGCGTCCTTTTGCAGCGACCCGGTAGTCATCGCCAAAATGGGCGACGGACCGTGGCTGCAGGTCGAAGGCCGCTCCA
Organism: Planktotalea sp.; assembly: GCA_024645145.1. Lineage (GTDB taxonomy): Bacteria > Pseudomonadota > Alphaproteobacteria > Rhodobacterales > Rhodobacteraceae > Planktotalea. The sequence goes on along the minus strand of JAHEGL010000257.1, from coordinate 2,206 downwards.
TTTGGGGCTGTGACGCAAGCCCTGCAGACCGGCGGCT
>JAHEGL010000257.1:0-2135 GCA_024645145.1 Planktotalea sp. | reverse complement strand
CAACAATTGCGCAACCGACGCAGTGTTGGCGGCCCGACACGCTATGACGCAACTGGTCCCCAAGAGCTGCGCGAAATTGTGACGGCAGTGAACAGCTTCCTTGAGGTGGAGCGTGACCAGCTGGCCAGCCGTGCCGCTGTTCTCTCAGGTGTCAGTCATGACCTTGGCACCCCCGCCACACGCCTGCGCCTGCGCGCCGCCTTGATCCCTGACAAAGCGTTGCGCCAAAAATTCGAAAACGACATCGACTCGATGACGGGCATCATCGAAAGTGTGTTGACCTATACCAACGCGGAAATGAACTCCGAAGCGCCGCGCAAGCTGTCCCTGACGTCGCTCATTGATGCGATTGTGGCCGACTACCAAGACGTCGGCCGTCCCGTAACGCTGAGCCAAGGCAACGACGTCATTGTGCAAGGCGGGCGGTCCATTTTCATGTCCCGCCAAGGCCAAGGGGTTGTTCCGTCTGAACACGACATCATTGTCTCCGCGCGTCCCGTGTCCTTGCAACGCGCCATCACCAACCTGATTGAAAACGCACTGAAATACGGCAGGCGCGCGCATATTTTGGTCGAAACGACCGCTGAAACCGCAACAATTGTGATTGAAGATGAAGGCACTCAAACATCCGCGCGAGATATCGAAGCCCTGATGGCCCCTTTCCAACGCGGTGAAGACACAGCCACGATCGATGGGCATGGCTTGGGTCTGACAATCGTCGCAACAATAGCCAAACTGCATGGCGGCTCACTGGCCTTCGAGGACAGTTCTCGCGGCGTGGCGGCACGTTTGAAGATACAACGTAATTAAGGTGGACGGATGCTCTATAATCTTACGGGTATATTTTGCGCTTAATCGCCTCACCCCTGCGAACGAACTAGATCCGACAATGCAACTTTTCTCGAGGATCGCAACGCAGCATAAACAACCAGTGGTTTGAGAAATAAATGGGCCTACTTCGTCCGCGACTTGATTCCTGCGCAGTTGTTGCCGTGTAGCGTGATGGGCGAATGACTGGTTTTACCGCCGCAGCGTGACGCCGATAACTAAGCAACTGCAGCAATTTTCGCGCTGCATGCGCACGCAGCATGAAAATTGCTCCGCTAGCCGAGAATTTGATGCCGTCTTCTGGCCCAAACTGCTGCCATTCGCGACGATCATAGCGTAGGTCAGATGTTGAAATAACAAATCGGGGGCTTTGCCGGCGTTTGGCATGACGGCGACGGGGTCGACCGTTTGTATAAAACGCGCTCCTATCACAGACATCGGTACAGCGCTGACGTGAAATTCTTTGGACCGGTTGAATGGCCGGAATCTGGAAGCCCTCACGCGTGCTTTGCAAAGTTACCTCAGCAGTCCCTTGAGACTCTGATCAATCAAAACCTCAGCTTCTTGCATGATTCGACCGATCAGCAACTTGCAAGTCGGGATATCTTTGATCAATCCGGCCACCATCCCGCAGGACCACACGCCAACATCGACTGCGCCTTCTGTCATGACCTTTGGATAGACGCCGGCGACTTCGTCGATGATATCATCGAAGCTCAAAGCCTCACCTAGGTCTTTTTCCTTGGCCAGCAATCGCTTTGTCGCTGGGTTGTTCAAGACCCGCTCCGTATTGTGTAAACCGCGCATGACGAGGCGCGTGTCCAGTTCGGAGGCTGCGAGGATGGCCTCTTTGACGTTGTCATGCACGGGCGCGTCCAGTGTCGCCAGAAACCGCGTTCCCATGTTCATACCATCCGCCCCAAGCGCCAGTGCTGCGACCAGCGAGCGGGCATCCGCCATACCACCAGACGCGACAAAGGGAATGTCCAATGCATCCGCAGCGCAGGGCAGCAGGATCATGTTCGGGATGTCGTCTTCGCCCGGATGGCCGCCGCATTCAAAGCCGTCCACTGAGACAGCATCACAGCCAATTGACTGCGCCTTGAGCGCATGGCGCACTGATGTGCATTTGTGGATCACTTTGATCCCTGCCTCTTTCAGCCGAGGAAGGTACTTCTCAGGGCTACGTCCCGCGGTTTCTACAACTGTGACACCACCATCAATAATCGCGCTGATGTATCCGTCGTAATCGGGCGGGCTGATCATTGGCAAAAACGTGAGGTTCACCGCAAAAGGTTTGCTGGTCA
>JAHEGL010000251.1 GCA_024645145.1 Planktotalea sp. | reverse complement strand
TGCCCCAAAAGCCCCTTTTGCACCCTTACCGATCAAACGCATCGCCATCATATACGTCACAACAACGCCAATCGCGAGGAAACGTGCGCTTTCTTTCACTTCAAAACGGGTCGCGCCAAGCACAAAGGCCAGTATCACAACTGTCGTAATCGCGAGGAAGAAGGCCACAAGCTTCAAGCCGAATGCCGCGCTGAGCGGCAAGAATGTAAGGAAAGCGCCAAGGACTGTGTCACCAAACAAGCCACCAAGGCCAAATGTGTGTGTCCATGCCGCGCCAGGAACAAGCGACGACATGTAGACAGCGCAGATGACAACAGCGATTGGCAGAAAAATTATCCGGCCTAGAGCGCGTTCTGCACCAAAGTGCAAAACAAAGCGAACGCCCCAAGCAATCGCGACAATCGGAACAATCCAAGCCGCCTTGCCCACGATCATAAACAATGGCGCAGCAATAGACGCGCCCATTTGGCCAAGCCAGTTTTGCACAGGCGCATCTGTCGCGGATAACCAGCTTGGGTCGGTTGGCGTGTAAGATCCAACAACCATCGCAGCCAAAATGCCAAAAACAATCAGCGCGGCGCCGATCATTTCTTTGCCACGCTTTTCAATCATGGCCTGCATATTGCTATCCAAAAGCGGATCGCGTCCCCGTGCTTGATATGCCATTCCCGTTCCTCGTTTTTATGCGAATAGGCAGTCGCGGATTTGAATCAATCCACGCTGCATTTCGTCTTTTGGGGCCACCATGGCGACCCGGATATATTCTTTGCCAGGGTTTCCCTGATCTGTGTCTTTGCTTAGATACGCGCCCGGTAGAACGCGCACGCCTGTTTCTTTCCAAAGCTTCAACGCAGCCTCTTCACCATCATCGACTGGAAGCCATAGAAAAAAGCCCGCCTCTGGCCCTTGATAGCCTTGGACATTGGCGAAAATCTCATCAGCGATGCGATACTTATCTTGATACAATGCGCGATTTTCTTCGACATGCGCGTCATCTGCCCAAGCGCGCTCTGCTACCTTTTGCAAAGGCAACGGAAGCGGCGCGCCGGAATAGGTGCGCAATTGTTTGATACGTTTAATGCTCTCAGGACCGCCCGCCACAAAGCCAGAACGTAGGCCGGGCAAGTTGGAACGTTTGGAGAGTGAATGAAACACAACAACCCGCGCAGGATCGGCACCCATCTCTTGCGCGACTTTCATCGCGCTCGTCGGCGGGGCGTCACGGTAAATTTCGGAATAACACTCGTCTGCGAAAACTTGGAAATCGTACTGTTCAGCAAGACCGATCAAATCGCGCCAAAACTGCTCATCCGCAACGGCCCCTTGCGGGTTTGCGGGCGAACACATGTAAGCAATCGCAGTGCGCTTTAGCACATCTTCGGGCAGAGACGTAAAATCAGGCAAATGATGGGACGCAGAGGTCGCATTCACGAAGTGTGGCTTTGCGCCAACCGAAATTGCCGCAACCATGTAAACTTGATAAAATGGATTTGGCGTCAGAACGAGCGGCTGTGCGCCATTCTTCGTTTCAGGGCAAAGCGCCATCGAAGCGTTATACAGCCCCTCTCGCGTGCCATTCAGCGCCATTACTTGCGTGTCCGCATCAACATCCGCATCAAAACGACGTTTCATCCAATCCGCGATAGAGCCCAGCAATTCAGGGCTGCCGTCGTTCGGGGGATATTTGTTAAAGCCAGCTACATTTTCAGCAATGATGCCGGAAACCCACTCTGGAAAGGCATGCTTTGGCTCACCAATGGTCATATGCACCACATCACCGCCCGGTGTGTGATGGTCCAAAAGCGTACGCAAACGCGGAAACGCGTATGCCGGAAGGTTCGAGAACCGCTCGGGAAACATAGGTAACTGCCTCAATGTCGGGATCATTTTCGCCCCGTTGAGACTAAAGTAACCTAAGGCTGTGCCTCGCGTCCAATAAAAATCGCAAGTTTCAGAACAACTTGTGGCATTTAAGCCAGCGCTGCTTCTGCCGCCGCGCCGATGCGGAGCAAACGTTCTTCTTGTATTGGCAATGTATTGAGCATGATTCCGCAGCTCTGCGCTCCTGTCGGAAGCGTTAAAGCGCAACATCCCATGAGGTTACCGATGCGCGTATTGCGGAGTGCTGCAAGATTACGTTCGACATAAAATGCCTCATCTGCCTCAAGATCTGTGATTTTTGGCGGCATAATTGCGCAGGACGGCATAAGCACGGCATCAAATCCAGCGATCCGCGCGTCCCAAACCTCGCGCAGAGCATTTAAGGTTTCCCAAGCAGCGACAAAATCAGGTGCGGAGAAGCTAGCGCCCGCACGGAAACGGCCCAAGACTTGGGCATACATAACATCTGGGTTCGCTTCGATTTCGGTGCGCCACATCCCGTAAGCTTCGCCTGGATAAAGTGGGCCAGCGTGCGAAATCGCTTCGACAACTTCAGGCGCATCAATTTCAATGAGTTCAGCACCTGCCGCTTCGAGTTTCAACAAAGCCGCTTGGAAGGCTGCCAGCGGCTGCGGTTCTACGTTCTCTAGCGCCAGCGTTTTCAGCACCGCAAAACGTGCACCCTTTAGCGTTGCACCGCGCAAATCAGCTGGGCGCTGCCCTTCCAATACGCTCAAGGCAAGTGCCGCATCTTCAACAGTACGCGCCAGCGGGCCGACGGTGTCGAAACTTTTTACCAAAGGTACGACACCTTTGAGAGAGACCCGCCCAGCCGTGGTTTTCAAACCCACCAAATCGTTCCAAACCGCAGGCAAGCGCACAGAACCACCTGTGTCCGAGCCAATCGCAAGCGGAGCGATATCATGGGCAATCGAGGCCGCCGCACCTGATGACGATCCGCCGGAGACAGCATCAGGATCATGCACACAAGGCGCCGTTTGTGTAATCGGATTGTACCCCAGTCCAGAAAACGCCAGTTCGCTCATATGGGTTTTCCCAATGCAAACTGTGCCCATACTGGTTGCCGCCTTTAAGACTTCTGCATCTTCACTTGGCACGCGATCTTTTAGCAAAGCACTGCCTGCTTCGGTCACAATGCCCGCTGTATCAAATAGGTCTTTCCAACTGATCGGCACCCCATCAAGCGGTGACAAACGCTGACCCGCTTTTGCACGCGCACGTGCCGCAGTAGCTTCAGCAATCGCGCGCTCTGGCGTAAGGCGGGCGTAGATACGAGTTGTCATGGGATGTGCGGCAGCGGCATCAAGATAAGTCTGCGCCAAATCAACGGGGTCAATCTGACCTGCTTCGATACCACGACCCAACGCAGCTGCGCTCATTTTTAACCATGCTTGCATCGTATTTCTCCCTTTGATGCTAAGGTAGCGACAGAGACGCGCATGGACAATCCTGCGCGCGCACCCATATTGCAACTCATGGAATTTGATAGCGATCTGATCATTGTTGGTGGCGGCTTAAACGGCCCTGCTTTGGCGCTTGCAGCGGCTCAAGGGGGCTTGAGCAGCACTGTTATCGACGCATTGCCGGTGGATAATCGCAAAGCGCGCGACTTTGATGGGCGCTCTTACGCGCTTGCGCTTGCGTCACAACGATTGCTGCATGCGATTGGGCTTTGGGACGGGCTCGCAGAGAATGCGCAGCCGATGCTGGAAATCAAAGTCACAGACGGGCGCGCAGGCGAAGGCCCATCGCCATTTTTCCTGCACTTTGATCACGCAGAGATCGAAGAAGGACCCATGGGGTATTTGGTTGAGGATCGCTACCTGCGCCGCGCGTTTTTAGACGCGATGGAGGCGGAGCCATTGATCACTTTGCGCCATGACGAAACAGTCATTGCGCAGGATACAACTCAGGCCGCATCGGTCACATTGGCCTCGGGAGAGGTTCTAAAAGGGCGTGTTCTGGTTGGATCAGACGGGCGGCGCTCAGGAACAGCAGAGCGCGCAAAGATCAAGCGCACAGGTTGGGGCTACGGCCAAACAGCACTGGTCTGCGCGATTGAGCATGAAAAACCACACGGCGGCATCGCGCATCAGTTCTTTATGCCCTCGGGGCCTTTGGCGATTCTGCCAATGACCGGCAATCGCAGCTCTATCGTGTGGAGCGAAACCGACGACAACGCCAAACGCATCAATGCTTTAGATGACGCGGATTACCTAAACGCGCTGCGCCCAGCGTTTGGAGACTTTCTTGGGGATATCAAACTTGCAGGCACGCGCTTTACCTATCCTTTGAACTTAACGATCGCGAATAGCTTTATTGGCGAACGTCTTGCGCTGATCGGCGATGCAGCACATGGCGTACATCCAATTGCGGGACAAGGGTTGAACGCAGGTTTGCGGGACGTCGCTGCACTGGCTGAAGTCATGACGATGGCCGCTCGCCGTGGTGAAGATATTGCTTCGCCTTTAGTGTTAGAGCGCTACCAGCAATGGCGCCGCTTCGACACGGCTACGCTCGCGGTAGCGACAGACACCTTTAACAAGCTGTTTTCAAACGATAACCCACTTTTGCGAATGGGCCGTGATCTGGGTATGGGCTTGATCAATTCCGTCCCTAGCCTGCGTCGCAACTTCATGCGCGAAGCCGCTGGTCTAACCGGAGATCTCCCCAAATTGATGACAGGGCGCGCGCTCTAATCGAGCCGACGCGCCTCGTCTATCAACATAACGGGAATGCCATTGCGGATAGGGAAAGCAAGCCCAGCCTTCTTCGAGACAAGCTCTTGAGCAGTTGCATCATACTCAAGACGGCCCTGCGTTTGTGGGCAAATCAATGCTTCTAGCATATGCGGGTCAAACGCAGAAATCGGATGATCTGTCATTGCATCATTTCCTCTGCATCGCCACCGCGCAAGAAGTACTCGATCAATGTCACCAACGTCTCACGGCGCGTCGATAGGCTTGGTGCTTCCAAAAGCGCTTGCTTATCTTCGGGTTCAAAATCAAGCATCATCGAAAGTGAATTGACCAACAACTCGTCATCCGCATCTTTCAAGGTTTCCCAATCCGCACTTAGATCGCGATACGTGAAATATTTTGAGAGCAGGTTCAGGAATTTTTCGCGATCAAAGGCATCATCTGTTTCAGACGCTTTAAGGTCTTGATCAAAGCCATCCCAGTTCACTTCAATACGACGATACGGGGCAAAGCCATCAACCTCACCAACAAGACGAAAGCGCGAGACACCTGACAGCGTCAGCATATAGCGCCCGTCCTCTGTCTCTGAAAATTGGGTGATACGACCTGCACAACCGATAGTGTGAAGACCCTTATCATCCCCAGCACGACCCGGATTGGGCTGGATCATCGCAATGAGCCGCCCTTGGGTTTTAAGCGCATCATCAATCATCGCGAGATACCGCGGCTCGAAGATGTGCAAGGGCAAGCGCGAGCGCGGCAAAAGCAGCGCACCGGGCAGAGGAAAGGCCGGAAGCATGTC
>JAHEGL010000214.1 GCA_024645145.1 Planktotalea sp. | reverse complement strand
GACGCTGAAGAGCTGGAACAACAAGCCCCTGACACAGTGCGCTTTACCCGTGCGATCAAAGACGCCGTTCCTTACGAAGAACGTCTTGGCGTCATTGAAGCGCTTTGGTCAATCGCCCTTGCAGACGGCGTACGTGAGCAGGAAGAGGACGCACTTTTGCGTCTTATCGCCAATCTTCTTGGTGTAAATGATGTGGACAGTGCCCAAGCACGCCAGCGTGTCGCAGCGACTAAAAGTTAGGCTTACCTATCGTAAAGGCGTGTTATCTAAGCATTGGGAATGGCAAACATGTCTCTTTGCGCTCAGATGTAGGGGGTTCACACCTTAAGGATACCCATTGACCGCGTCAGATACAGTCATCGAGTTGCGAGACCTTCACAAAGCTTACGGCGACCTTGAGGTCATCAAAGGCGTGTCAATCGCAGCAAAGCGCGGCGATGTCGTTTCGCTTATCGGCTCATCTGGGTCTGGTAAATCGACGTTATTGCGATGTGCAAACCTGCTCGAGGACAGCCAACAAGGTGAGGTTGAGTTCAAAGGCGAGCCGGTCAAATGGGCAGGCCGCGGTCACAATCGCCGCCCAAGCGATGGCGCGCAAGTGATCCGGATCCGCACGAACCTGTCGATGGTGTTCCAACAGTTCAACCTGTGGTCACACATGACGATCCTGCAAAATGTGATGGAAGCGCCCGTCACAGTGCTAGGCCGCGACAAAGCCGACGTAGAAAAAGCCGCGCGCGGCTACCTTGATAAGGTTGGCATTGGCGACAAATGTGACGTCTTTCCCGCGCAGCTGTCCTGTGGCCAACAACAACGTGCCGCGATCGCACGTGCGCTTTGTATGGAGCCTGAAGCGCTCTTATTTGACGAACCCAAGTCTGCGCTCGATCCCGAGCTGGAACAGGAAGTGATTAAAGTCATCAAAGACCTCGCCGCAGAGGGTCGCACGATGCTTATTGTTACGCATGATATGAAATTGGCCGAGGATGTTTCGGATCACGTTGTGTTCCTGCACCAAGGCCTGATCGAAGAAGAAGGTGCACCAGAAACACTTTTTGGCGCACCCAAATCAACCCGCTTACAGCAGTTCTTATCCAGCACCGCTTAGGCGTTCATCACCCCAACACACTCACTCAATGGGAGACTACATAATGAAAAACCTTATCCTCACAACTACAGCGCTTACGCTGGTTGCAAGCTTCGCCTTCGCAGACGGCCACGCCAAAACTGTCCGCCTTGGCACAGAGGGCGCATACCCTCCCTACAACTTCCTCAATGATGACGGCGAAGTCGACGGCTTTGAGCGCGAGCTTGGTGACGAACTCTGCGTGCGCGCAGAACTCACGTGTGAATGGGTCGTAAACGACTGGGACAGCATCATCCCGAACCTCGTTTCCGGCAACTACGATGTCATCATCGCAGGCATGTCCATCACAGTCGAGCGCGATGAAGTCATTGATTTCACTCAAAATTACACTCAGCCTGACCCATCTGGCTACATCGCACTCAGCATGGATGTTGACCTTGCAGGCGGCGTAATTGCAGCACAAACAGGCACGATTCAAGCGTCTCACATCGCCTCCACGGGTGCGACACTGGTTGAATTCGCAACGTCAGAAGAAACAGTCGCAGCCGTTCGCAACGGCGAAGCGGACGCTGTTTTGGCTGACAAGACCTACCTCAAGCCGATCGCGGATGAGGATGCCAGTCTGATGCTGATCGAGCAAGAAGAGCTGCTTGGTGGCGGCATTGGTCTTGGTCTGCGCGAAAGCGACGGTGAGCTGAAAGAAAAGCTAGATGCGGCAATCGGCGCAATGAAAGCGGACGGCTCTTTGAACGCTTTGATCTAAAAGTGGGAAATCGGCGTAACGTTTTAAGCTGATCTAAAGACACAAATTATGCGGCGGCACTTGATCCCAAGTGCCGCCATTTTCGTGTTCAACTGAAGCGCGATGGCCGATAAGACGCGAGCCAACGCTCCGTTTCATTGCTGACCCCGTGCAAAACCTCTTGTCCGATCAGCTCGCCCATCAAAGCGCCCAGCGTGATCCCCGAATGCATACTCGCTGCATAAAGACCCGGTGCCACCTTCCCGACCGCTGGAAAACCATCCTTGGGCACGGGCCGGTAGGCCATTTGCATCGTCGCCAGTTCCAAGCCCGCATCGGGGAATAACGCGTGCAAACGCGACATGGACCGCTGCGCAGCCGCTTCGGGATAGGCCCCTAAATCAGTGGTTTGATCGCCTTGGTGTCCAATCGCAGCTGGCGTCATCAACGCCCCGTTGGGCAACTGTCGTACTTCGCCAAAATCTGTTGCGAGCACATGATTAAGCCTCCATTCAACAGGCGTGCTGGTCAGGACCAATGCGGGGCGATCGAGCACTGGCAAGGCAATATCCAGCGTTTTCAACAAAGCTTGCGTTCCCGTCCCCGCCGCCACAACGATATGATCAGCCTTAAAAAAACCCTGCTCCGTTTTCACACCGCAAATGCGCCCTGCGCGTTCCGCAAACCCTTGCACACGAAAGCCACGCGCAACCTTTGCGCCATGCGCAATTGCGGCGGCCAAAAAGCGTTGCGCAATCAATGTCGGTTCTGCGACACCTTCCGCTGCAAAGCGAATGGCGCGCTCAGGAAGCAGACCCAAAGCAGGTTCTAACTCGGCAATCGCTGCTTGATCCAAGATTTCACACGGATACCCCTGAGCTTTCAGCGCCTCAAATTGCGCTGTGAACGCATCATCTGAATGCTCCCAACACAAACCACCTGTCCATTTTACAGGCACATCCAAGCGTTTTTGCAAACGGTGATACGCGGCGATCCCTTCGGCCCGCAGGGCATGATATTCTGGGTTTTCGAAGTAAGATGCGTTGATCCAGCCGAAACTTGCATCCGTTGCGCGCGGCAATCCTGCGTCAAGCACCAGCACATCAGCGCCTTGTGACGACAGCTCGAATGCGGTTGCCGCGCCGACAATACCAGCGCCGATCACGATCACCCTCAATTTGCCCACTTGAACCGCCTTGCTCATCACATATTTTGTCGTGCTAGATGCGTTTACGGCTTGGCCTCTCACGCTTCTTCAGCCATCCTATATCCACCTTGCAAGAGAAAGCCAGATGTTCAGTTTTTGCAGCGACCCTTCCCAATTGGACGGCTTTTATTGGCTCTCGTGTTACCTCACGACAGGCAAGCACATGGGCTTTTACGCGTCGTTTGGCACCGTATTGCTCTTACTCGCGATCACAGCACCAACCGCGCTCGCCTTTGGCTTTTTTGGGGCATCAGCAGCACGTTCAAATCTCGCGCCCCTGCGTTGGTTTGGCAAAGGGTACATATCTGTCGTGCGCGGCGTGCCTGACATTGCCTTTTTCTTGTTCTTTATCATCGCACTAGATCAAGGCATCGAGTACCTGCGTCACAAGGTAAAGTGTAGCGATTGGGACCAACCCATTCGCCAAGGCAACGACTTCATAGTGTGCGACGCTGCCAAAATGCCGCTTGGGTCTGCTCCACAATGGATCCATGAAAGCTATGGTTTCACACTAGCAGTGCTCACCTTCGCCATCGTTTTCGGCGCTTTCGCAGCCAACGTTCTATTTGGAGCCATGCGCGCTGTCCCGCGTGCGCAGATCGAAACCGCAGAAGCCTATGGCATGACGCGCAAACAAAGTTTTTGGCGCATACTTGTCCCGCAAATGTGGGTCTACGCATTGCCTGGTCTTAGCAACCTTTGGTTGGTTTTGATCAAAGCGACCCCTTTGCTCTTCTTGCTAGGGATTGAAGACATCGTTTATTGGGCGCGCGAACTCGGGGGCACAAAAACATCACGTTTCACGGACTACCCCCATGGTGATTGGCGTGTTTGGTACTTCTTATTCCTTTTGGTGTTCTACCTTGCCTTCACCAAAGTCTCCGAAATCTTCCTAGAGCTACTGATGATCCGCCTCACCCATGGCCAAGCCACAACAGGTGGCGAAGCGCAAAGGAAGGCTGCATAATGGAAGAGTGCCTTCAAACCATCTCAGACTATGGCTTGCGCTCGATAGGAATTGGCCAAAGGCTTCTTCCAAAAGAAGATTTCACACTGTGTCAACAAATCACCCTGATCGGCTCTGGCATGATCTGGAATATCTATTTTGGTATTCTCGCACTGCTCTTCGGGTTCTTCTTCGCAACGGGTCTTGTACTTGCCAAAGCAGCGCAAAGCCGTTGGCTGCGTAAACCCTCAGAATGGTTCATCTTTTTGTTTCGCGGATCACCGCTGTTTATCCAGTTCTTCTTTGCTTATTTCCTTTTCCTATCACTCAAAGGTGTCAGTCCGATCTTCGACCCCTTCACCGCTGCTTGGCTTGGTGCGTTGATCGTATTGTTTTGCAACACCGCCGCCTACACGGGCGAAATTTTTTACGGCGCACTGCGCTCCATCCCCAAAGGTGATGTAGAGGCCGCAGACGCCTACGGGTTCACAGGTTGGCCCCGCTTCAAGCGCATCATTTGGCCAACAATGCTACGTCTGGCTTGGCCTGCCTATACGAATGAAGCGATTTTTTTGTTTCACGCCACAACCCTTGTCTTCTTCACCGGCTTTCCCGCATGGCAACAGCGTGGTGATGCGCTTTATTACGCTAACTACTTCGCGGATAAGACGTTTAATCCATTTGTTCCCTACCCGATACTTGCTGGATACTTCATCATCCTGACATTGATAATCATCAGCGGTTTCGGTTTCGTTAATCGACGCTTGAACCGCCACCTTCCTCAAGAAACCCGCAGCAAGCTTAAACTGCGCGCCAACATAATCCGCTAAAAGAGGCACCCATGGACACGTGGTTATCCCAACATCCCGACATTCGTTCCATCCGCGTCGCGGGGTGTGATCTGAATGGCCAAGCGCGCGGCAAACGCATCCCAACACGCTTTGCTGGAAAGATCATCGAAGACGGCAGCCGTTTCCCATTTTCTGTGCTCAACCTCGACATTTGGGGCGAAGATATCGAAGACAGCCCACTGGTCTTTGACAGCGGCGATGCAGACGGGGTTTTACTCCCTACAGAGCGGGGCTATCTTCCGATGCCGTGGCTCAGCAGCTCAACTGCTCTGCTCCCAGTCTGGATGTTTCATGAAGATGGCAGACCCTTTGATGGAGATCCGCGTCAAGCGCTTGCGCGCATTAAGGATCGATATACAGAACAAGGGCTTACAGCGGTCGTCGCAACCGAGATGGAGTTCTATCTGATTGACGACACAGGCCGTATGCCACGCACTGTGCCAGCGCCGCATAATGGGAAACGACGTACCGGATCAGAAACCCTTGGCCTGCGCGCCCTTGATGCGTTTGATGAATTCTTTACCGATCTCTATGACGCCTGCGAAGCCATGGATATCCCAGCTGACGCCGCAATTTCAGAAGCAGGTCTAGGCCAGTTTGAGATCAATCTGATGCACGTTGAT
>JAHEGL010000193.1 GCA_024645145.1 Planktotalea sp. | reverse complement strand
AGGCCGTTGTGGCTCCGGTGCTGCTTCAGGCTCAGATTGTTCTACGTTCGTCGTTTCGATTTCAGGCTCAACCACGACATCTGCCTTAGCAACACTGCTGCCCTCTTCGATTGCCTCGACACCAACATCAGATCCTGGTTCAGAAAGCCCTTCTTCGGAAATTTGAACATCGGCCACGACTTGCGGCGCTGGCTCTGCATCCTCCGCTGGCGCAACGGTGGGCCCCACTGCAACAACAGTCTTTGGCGATGGTGTTTCTTCAGCAACCTCCCGAGGTGTTGGTGCCGCCACGATCGGAGCAACAATGACTTGTTCACTGGGAGCATCGCCAGACCCATTGTCCAACGTTAAAACTTGCGCATCTTCGCTTTTCGGCAATGAAACGAAACTCGCAAATTTACCAGACCCGTCCGCCTTTACTTCAGCGACCACATCCTCATTCAAACGAATAGCAATTGTGCTCCCCGCTGCGGCACTACCGGCGATCATTGCGGCACCGTCAGTTTCGACCCGCACCACATCAAACCTCGGCGTCTTTGGCGGGGCTGCAACACTTGCAACCTTCGGCGCAATCAATTCCGCCTCTTCTGAAGGCACAGGAAGCGCAACAGCAACGTCTGTCGCCTCGACCGTCTCAGCTTGTTCTGCCGTGAACGCACCACTCATGTAACCTGCAACCGCAAACGCGCCGACTAAAACAGTCCCGGCACCAACAGTAATGCCCATCCCTGATGTCAAGAAAGCAAGCTTGCTCATTGCACTCAATCTCCGATATGCCAACGACTTGCGCCGACGTTGCGCGTATATAACAAACATGACCTACGCGGTCAAAACACTGAAAATAAGGATCACGTGATGCAACAACGTTCAATTTGTGTCTTTTGTGGCGCATCTGATGGGGTAGATCCGGCCTATGGTGCAGCAGCCGATCAGCTTGGTAGACTTTTAGCCGATCACAAAATGCGCTTGGTCTATGGCGCAGGCGATGTGGGTCTCATGGGGCGCGTTGCCCGTGCGGCACAAGCCAATCAGGCGATTACCTTCGGTGTGATCCCTCAGCACTTGGTGCATTGGGAAGTCGGCAAAACTGATCTGACCTCTTACGTGGTAACCGAAAACATGCATGAACGTAAAAAAGTGATGTTCATGAATTCAGACGCAATCGCGCTGCTTCCTGGCGGCGCAGGTTCGCTTGATGAATTCTTCGAAGTGCTCACTTGGGCACAGCTCGAACTACACCAAAAACCCATCGTGTTGATCAATGTAAACAACTACTGGGATCCCTTGCTCGACCTTCTTGATCATATCATCACCCAAGGCTTCGCCAAAGCTTCCGTAAATGACTTCTTCAAAATAGCTAGCACCCCAACAGAGGCGATTGAGCTTTTACACTAAACCGACGCTTCATTTTTCCAGATAAACTCCCCGCGGAGCGTCCCACAGCAACAAAAAACGCCGCCAGATGCTTTCTGGCGGCGCGTTTGAAATCTCTTAAGAAAGCCTGTCTCACATACGTGAGGCGACATTCTCCCAGTTGACCAAATTGTCCATGAAGTTGGATAAATATGCAGGACGTTTGTTACGGAAATCGATGTAGTAGGAATGCTCCCAAACATCACAGCCAAGTAAAGCTGTTTGGTCAAAGCACAATGGGTTCACGCCGTTTTCTGTCTTCGTTACCGCCAGACCGCCGTCTGCGTTTTTGACCAACCAAGCCCAACCAGACCCAAACTGGCCCGCACCCGCTGCTGCGAACTGCTCTTTGAACGCGTCAACAGACCCAAAGCTCTCTTTCAACGCCGCTTCCAGCTCGGAAGGCATCGCGGATTTGCCTGGACCCATCATCTCCCAGAACTGGTTGTGGTTCCAAAGTTGGGAAATGTTGTTGAAGATCCCGTTCTGCGCTACGGAAGACGCATCATAGGTCCCTGTGATGATCTCTTCGAGGGATTTGCCCTCCCACTCGGTACCCGCGATCAACTTGTTGCCATTGTCCACATAAGCTTTGTGGTGCAGGTCGTGGTGATACTCCAACGTCTCTTTGGACATGCCGTGGTCGGCCAATGCGTCGTGCGCGTAAGGTAGATTTGGAAGTTCGAATGCCATTATATGGACCCCTCAGTTGGTATTTCCTACATCAGATAGAGAGCGACAAGCGCCCGCCGTCAAGGGCCGCAACCCCTGATTTTTCTAGAAAAATCGCACAGCACATCTGATTGAAGCGCCTAAACGCGTTTTATAGCGCGTTTACCTCTGATCCGGTTTGCGCTGCAACGCTCAGTAAATCAAACATGTACTCGCCAACCGAGCGAAAACACACGATCGTAAATGAATTCTCACCATTCATCCAAAACGCAGCAGGCACCTGCGCCATGCGTGTGCGGCGAAACATGCCCATCTCAAACGCACCGCGCGCAAAATCAACCGGGGCAAGTTTTGCCATAACTTCGCGTGCGCAAGGACCCGATACTTCAAACACCGCGCGGGCGTCAGAAACGTTGGCCGCAAGAAAATGCGTACCCTTCAAAGCGGCATTCAAACTTTCAACAGTGCTCGGCGCGTGGCCATGCGGCACCATCAAAAGCAACTCATCCGGGCTCATCCAAGCGGCTCCAGACTCGCCCTTCACAGCAATCATGCGTTGTTCAGGCATCGCGCCAGTAATCGCCTTCACCGCCTTGATTAGCTTCTTGTCGCTCAAATCACCACGCAAGGTGATCATTCCGCGCAAGCCCATTTCACGAACATCCGCAATCCCATCCGCAAAGGAGGCATTTGGCAAAGCACTCACAACATTAGACATTTTGCTTCGCCCCCTCTGGGTCATAGATCACTGGATCAACAATCTTTGCTTTCACAACTGTGCCATCGATCTTTGGAAAATCAATCACCTCGCCCATACGATCCGGCCCGTTCTTTACCAATCCCATTGCAATGCCACGCTCCAAGTTCGCTGAATAATACGTCGACGTCACACGCCCGGACATATTGCGTTGTCCATTGGCGTTTACGCCCTCTTCAACAGCATATGCACCATCAGGTAGCACAGATTTATCTACAGTTTCTAAGCCGACTAACTTCCATCGCTCAGGATCCGCCATATGAGATCGCTGATGCGCGCGTTTACCAAGGTAGTCTTCTTTCTTCTTGCTCAACGCCCATTGCAAGTTGAGATCCTGCGGGATCACTGTTCCATCGGTCTCGTCGCCAATCATAATGAAGCCTTTTTCAGCGCGCAAAATATGCAGTGTTTCTGTGCCATAAGGCATCGCGCCGAATTCTTCGCCCGCAGCGTTCAAAGCTTCCCAGAATGCCAAACCTTGGGACGCAGGAACAGCAATCTCATAGCTTAACTCGCCTGAAAAGGAGATCCGAAAGACCCGTGCATCAAACCCGCCAATCGTACCATCTGCCCACTCCATGAAGCCCAATGCGTCTTTCGAAACATCCATGCCACCAAGCTTTTCGAGGACTTTGCGCGCATTTGGACCAACCACCGCGATCTGCGCAAATTGCTCCGTCACATTGGCAACGTACACATTCCAATCCCACCACTCGGTTTGCAGCCATTCTTCCATATGACCATGGATCGTGTCCGCGCCACCTGTCGTCGTGTGACACAAGAAAGTGTTTTCATCGAGCCGCGCAACAACGCCGTCATCAATCAAAAAACCATTTTCTGAACACATCAAACCATAACGGCATTTGCCGACCTTCAAAGTGCTCATCATATTGGTGTAGAGCATATCAAGAAACTTACCCGCGTCAGGCCCTTTGACAATGAGCTTGCCAAGCGTCGAGGCATCCAGCAGCCCCAGATTTTCACGCGTGTTTTTCACTTCACGATTGACCGCGTCATACACGCTCTCACCGGGTTGCAAATATACAAAAGGACGACGCCACGCGCCTACGGGCTCCCAGTCGGCCCCATGCGAATCGCTCCATTCATAGAGCGGCGTTCTACGCAAAGGCTGAAACACTATGCCTCGCGCTTCACCACCAATCGCACCCATCGAAATAGGTGTGTAAGGGGGACGGAATGTTGTTGTCCCAGTCTGCGGAATAGGTTGGCCCAATGCATCAGAAAGAATCGCCAAACCATTGATATTACTTAATTTACCTTGATCTGTCGCCATGCCCAAAGTGGTGTAACGCTTGGCATGTTCAACACTTTCAAAGCCTTCTTGTGCGGCCAGTTGTACGTCAGACACTTTAACATCATTCTGGTAGTCCAACCACGTTTTTGAACGCAACTTGATCCCTGCGCCTTGCGGCATAAGCCAAACAGGCTCAACAGGATTTTCAGACGTCGGAGCCCCCTCAGGAATGGCAGCTTTGGCGCTGCTGCCACCGGCCGCTTTGCCCGCGGCAAGACCCGCACCATGGGCGTCGCCAATCAGTTCTGCCAGCTGCATATGACCGTTCGCAGAGCCTGCGACAGACACAAAGCCCTCGCCTTTCGAACCAAGCGGTGGACGCTCTGCATCTGGACGGAAGTGCGATTGCTGTTCATCCCAAGTCAACTTGCCCCCGCAATGCGACCACAGGTGCACTACAGGTGACCAACCGCCCGACATTGCGACGGCGTCGCAGGCGATTTCTTCCAATTCCGCCCCTTCGCCAGCCTGCGCACAAAGCGATACGCCGATCACACGTTTGCTGCCTTTGACCTTAGCGATGGCTTTGCCGTTCTCAACGCGGATCCCCAGCGCTTTCGCCTCTTCGGCCAAAGCACCACCACCTTCTGAGCGCGCATCTAAGATGCACGGCACTTCAAGGCCAAGCACCTTCAACGTGATCGCCGTGCGATACGCATCATCATTGTTCGTCACAACAACTGTACGGTCTCCGACAGAGACGCCAAAATTCACTGCATAATCGCGCACAGCACCCGCCAACATCACGCCCGGAATGTCATTGCCAGCAAAACTGAGCGGACGCTCGATCGCGCCTGTAGCCGTCACAATTTGCGTCGCGCGAATGCGCCAAAGTCGATGGCGTGGGCCCACATCAGCAGGCTTATGATCGCGCAAACGTTCGTAGCCGAGCACATAACCATGATCATAAACACCCGCGCCCATCAGCCTGTTGCGCATGGTGACGTTGTCCATCGCAGATAGCTCTGCAACTAGGTTATCCACATAGTTTTCCACAGGCAGGCCATCGACCTCGCCACCATCAACTGGCGCGCGTCCACCCCAATGGGCGGTCTGTTCGACGAGCAGTACTTTGACACCCGTCAGCGCCGCAGCTTTGGCAGCTTGCAAACCTGCGACACCGCCACCGATCACCATCACATCTGTGAAATGATAGAAGTGCTCATAGGTGTCTGGATCACGATCCTCGGCACGCGGCGCTTTGCCAAGACCCGCAGACTGGCGGATAAACGGTTCGTACACATGCTTCCACAAAGGACGCGGATGGATGAACATTTTGTAATAGAACCCAGCTGGCAAAAAGCGGCTCAAGTGTTTGTTGAT
>JAHEGL010000192.1 GCA_024645145.1 Planktotalea sp. | reverse complement strand
ACTGGCACCTACAAAGTAACCCTCAAGGACCAGCACTCGACCATTGGCCAGTACGATCTCAAGATTATTTCCTTGTCTGCTATATGCCTGCATGTCGCCAGGTTGAAGGTTCAAAGAGAACTCGACCCCTGCGCCCATGCCTACTACTGTCTCTGCGGCATCCGCCGCAACCGTGCCGCGCTCAACAACACCCATACCCCGACGGGCAACGAAATCTATCGCTTTCATGACCTATACCGCTCTTTACCTCAGACCGCCTCTTACGGGCGTGCCTATTTTAGTTATGAGCAGAACGTAGTAATCTTTAGATACGTTAGTAGTCCAAAAGTTATCCGATTCGTTCAAACGACAGGAGAGTCAAGGGATTGTTGCATTATTTCCGCACACGAATGAGGCCAATATAGGCTAAATGCCCACGTATGCTGCTGTGTCGCTACAAGATATAGTAGCGTGACGGATTTGCATCAAAACTTCTGTTTCAAGTCGGAAAAGGCTTGGTTAGAGCGCAACCGCCTCTCCCAAAATCGCTGATCGCTGTGCAGCTTGGCCAATTCTAACGGCCCAAGCACCATCCTCTAGCGTGACATCAATTGGGCCTTCCCCGCGTACGGCCTCAACGAAACGTTGATGTTGATAAAAGGTTGAGCCATTGTGATCTCCCGCTGAAAGCAAAGCCGGATCGACTGAGATCTCATGCTCCACAGGCCCCATTGGAGAACGCGGGCTTTCAACAAGACGCGCGATGGGCGGTGCGCCCAAATGCTCTGGCCAAAAACGCCCAGGCCCTGGAACAAAGACTTCAATTTTTCCGCTAGGCCCAACGGCGCTAATCTCTTCTTGATAACGGGCACCTTCGGCAAACATGCAAAGCTCGAGCATTGCGCGCACACCATTTTCAAAATCAACAATGACGTAACCACTGTCCCAAATATCCGAGACACCATCGACGTAACTCTCACCAATATGATTAACCGCCTGCCCTGCACTCGCCATGACGCGCACCGGATCGCTGCCAATCGCCAGACGCATCAAATCAAAGAAATGGCAACATTTTTCGACTAAGGTACCGCCAGTGTTCTTGTTAAAACGGTTCCAATCGCCAACTTTTTCGAGAAACGGAAATCGGTGCTCGCGGATTGTGAGCATCTTTAGGCCACCCGTCGCCCCATCCAAACGCTCAAGCAGCGCTGTAATTGGCGGCATATAGCGATATTCCATTGCCACCCAAATCGGTGCCTCATGCTTTTCTCTCAAAGCAGACACCCGTGCGAGATCGCTTGGATCGGTAAACAAGGGCTTTTCCACAAGGATCGCGATATCAGGCCGTGCGGCATTGATCGCTTCAAGCTGGCTTGCGTGGCAATGATTGGGCGAAACTATCAAAATCGCATCAAGCGCGGGAAAATTTATGAGTTCTTCTTCTGTAGCCACCATTGCAGCATTTGGCGCCAGCGCTTGCGCGGCCGCAGCCATCGCAGCATCCGGCTCAAAGATCGCAGCGACACTCGCATCTTCGAGTAACGCAATATTTCTTATGTGTTCCCCGCCCATCATGCCGCAGCCAAGAATTCCGTAGTTAAACGTTGCCATGAACGCCTCTCCCTATTTGATCCGCGCGACGTAACGCGCTTTATTTGTATCTATCCAGTTGCGCGATACTTCCGCGCGCACGCCATCTTGTGCCCAACTGATGCGTTCTGCGTAAGCAAGCGTGCTGCCGCCAACGGGTGCGAAATCTTGAGGGGCCCACTCGGGACAGGCCGCAACGCTCAAGCGATCTTCTGCCCGCGTGATCCACAATCCCAATGTTTCGCGGTAGAAGAGATAGAGCGAGTCCGGCAACATTTGCGCAGTCAGTGTTTTAGCATAACTGCCATCGAGCCAGATCTCTTCAAGCACGCAAGGCACGGCTGATAAGCGACGCAAACGCCGAATCCTGTATCCAAACGCAGTGCTTCCAAATTCCGGCAAGTCATCTGGCTTTTCACAACGATCCACTGACAAAAGTTGCGCTGTTGGCAGGCCACCACCTTGCAGCAGTTCGACCCGAAAGAACGCATAAACACTTTCAACATCTGATTGCGCTTGCACATAATTACCAGACCCCTGCACGCGCTTTAAGAGTTTCTTTTCCTCAATCATTTCCAATGACTTGCGAAGCGTAGTTACCGTAGTACCCAAGCTAGATGCTAGGTCCCTTTCAGGCGGCAATCGTTCGCCATCCAAATATCGGCCAGCCGCAATATCACGGATCAAAAGTTCCGCAATCTGAACATAAAGAGGCAAGGCATTCTGCGTTGTCATTTTGCGAGCATCCGAAAATTGATACACTATTGATTTACACTTTCAGCGGTGCTACGCAAGACAAAATAACGCATTCGAAAGGCGCTTAAATGACGGTCGTTCCTATCACGTCCCCAGACTTAGATGCGGCGGAAGTTTCTTGGTTTTCTGCGCTCTGTTCTGATGACTACGAGTTCCTTGGCGTACCAAACGGCAACCTGCGCTCGAGCTGGGATCACTGCTCGAACATTGTCAAAGAGGCGGAAGCGCAAGGGTTTCGCAACATTTTGTGCCCTTCGTCTTATCAGGTGGGCCAAGACACTTTAAGCTTTGTCGCTGGATGCGCGCCGATCACAGATAAGATAAACATGCTTGCGGCGGTGCGTTGTGGCGAAATGCAGCCCATCATGCTGGCTCGTACGATCGCGACGCTTGATCACATGATGAAAGGGCGCTTGACTGTTAACATTATCTCCTCTGATTTCCCCGGTGAAAAAGCTGACAGTGCATTCCGTTACCAGCGCTCGCGCGAAGTTGTCGAAATCCTGAAACAATCTTGGACACAGGATGAAATCAACTACAGCGGCGAAGTGTATGATTTCCAAGGGGTCACCACCGACCCCGCGCGCCCTTATCAAACCGGCGGCCCTTTGCTTTATTTCGGCGGGTATTCTCCCTCTGCCTTGGATCTTTGTGGGCAGCATTGTGATGTTTATCTCATGTGGCCCGAGCCAAAAGACCAGCTCGCAGAGCGCATGAAAGCGGTGCATAAAGTGGCTGAAGACTATGATCGCGCACTCGATTACGGCCTACGGGTTCATATGATCGTGCGCGAAACCGAAGCAGAAGCCCGTGAATATGCAGAATACATCGTGTCCAAGCTCGATGATGAGCAAGGCAAATCAATTCGCGATCGCGCGCTGGACAGTACATCTTTGGGCGTAAGCCATCAGGCCACGAACCGTGACTTGGCGGACATGGAAGGCTTTATCGAGCCGCATCTTTGGACTGGCGTAGGACGTGCGCGTTCCGGCTGTGGCGCTGCGCTAGTTGGTAGTGCGGATCAAGTTTTGAGCGAGATTGAAAACTATCAAAAGATGGGCATTCGTGCCTTCATCTTCTCGGGCTATCCGCATATTGATGAGTGCAAACACTTTGGAAATTTGGTGTTGCCCCACTTGAAAACCTGCTCACTGCCCCACGTTTACGGTCGGGTGCCAGACAGCACGCCTTTGACCCCTCTTGGCGCAGGAGAGAGACGCTAAATGGAACGCATTAACCTCACTTCCGACGTAAGCCTAAGCCGTTTGATTTATGGCATGTGGCGTATTGGCGATGATGCCGACACCAGCACGAGCCATGTGCAAGCCAAGATCGAAAGCTGCCTGTCACAGGGTATCACAACGATGGATCAGGCTGACATTTATGGTGGCTATGAAGCTGAAGAAATTTTAGGGAACGCACTGAAAGGGACCGATCTACGTGACAAGATCGAGCTTGTGACAAAGTGCGATATCGTCGCGCCCGCTGGTCGCTATTCTGATGCGCGGGTCAAATATTACGACACGTCGCGTGCGCACATCATGGCCTCTGTCGAGCATTCATTGCGCTTGATGGGCACGGATTATGTCGATCTTTTGCTGATCCACCGCCCTGATCCCATGATGGATGCGGATGAAACCGGTGCCGCGCTGGATGACATTGTTGCTTCTGGCAAGGCCCGCTCTGTGGGTGTGTCAAACTTCAAACTGCACGATTGGACGTTGCTTCAAAGCGCAATGAAGACACCGCTTGTAACGAACCAGATAGAGCTATCGTTGCTCGCACATGAAGGTTTCACCAACGGTGACGTCGCCTATCTTCAAGAGCGCAAGGTCGCGCCGATGGCTTGGTCACCCCTTGGCGGAGGTGCACTTTTCTCACAAGAGAACAATGTCCTACTGGATGCTTTGAAAGTAATAGGTGAGGCGCGTGGCGTTGATGAAACAGCCGTTGCTGTTGCTTGGCTTCTCGCGCATCCAGCGCGAGTGATGCCTGTGATGGGGACAAACTCTTTGGATCGTATCGGCAAAATCAGCGATGCATTAAAAGTCAAAATGGATCGTGAGACGTGGTTTGAGCTCTACACTATCGCGCTCGGAAACGAAGTTCCATGAGCCGCGAAATGCCGACACCTTCGCTCGATGATAGTTTCGTGCCAGATGCAGACAATGCGCGCGCGCTGAGGGACGCGCTCGGGCGGTTCGCGACGGGGATCACGGTTATAACCTGTGACAGTGCGCTCGGCCCTCTTGGCATTACTGCCAACAGCTTTGCATCTGTCTCGCTAGATCCGCCTTTGGTTCTTTGGTCACCGGGCAAAGCGTCAAAACGCTACGAAGCCTTCGTGAATGCAAGACACTATGCAATCCATGTCATGTCGGCAGCCCAAGCGAACATTTGCTCCGGTTTCACGAGTGATGGCCATGCCTTTGATGGCTATGACTGGCATGCCTGCCCAAAAGGTGTTCCACTGATTGCTGGCTGTTTGTCACGATTTGAGTGCACCCAAGAAGCGGTTCATGACGCTGGTGATCACTCTCTCATCGTTGGGCGCGTCACACGAGCGAGCACACAGGCGGCAGATCCGCTCATGTTCTATTCTGGAAAGTATGGGGGCTTCAAAGAGGCCTAATTCTGCCAGTAAGAGCAGAATATCACAAGTCATCCTTGGGAGGGGAACGGCAATGGGACTACTAAAGGGGCTTTTGATGCCTTTTCAGATCTTCAATGATCTGGTGCTGCCCATCGGTCGTGGCCTTGCTGTGTTGTGCATCGCGCTTATGGTTGTGTGCATCCTGATCCAAGTCTTCTTTCGTTATGTTTTGAATAACGCTCTGCCTTGGCCAGATGAAGCTGCGCGTTTTTTGATGCTTTGGATGACAGGCCTTATTGCGCCATCTGCTTACCGCGTTGGCGGTTTTGTCGCGATTGACATGTTCGAGCGCGCATTGCCGCGTGCAGCCGCAGCGAGTGTGTCGCTCTTCTTACTCGGGACGTCACTGTTGGTTCTAATCACCGCTGTTCAACTCGGAATGGATCATTCCAGTGGCATGTCATGGAACTTCAAATCCGCGACCCTTTGGGTGCCGCTCGATTGGTTTGGTGGCAAAAGCTTCAAAGTCGCGTTGGCCTGGATGTATATGTCGCTCTTGGTCG
>JAHEGL010000183.1 GCA_024645145.1 Planktotalea sp. | reverse complement strand
GCTGTGTGATGGTGACGGGGGCGGGTGGCTCGATCGGATCGGAGCTGTGCCGTCAGCTTTTGGATATCAAGCCCTCGCATATCGTGCTTTACGAGCGCTCCGAATTTGATCTTTACAAGATCGACAATGAATTGCGCGCCTTGGCTGAGGCGGCGGGTATCACAGTGACCACGCGCCTTGGCTCGGTCGTAGACGCGCGCCGTGTGCGCGAGGTGCTGGCCGAGACGCGCGCAGAGATCGTGATCCATGCGGCGGCTTACAAACATGTGCCGCTGGTGGAGCAGAACGAGCTGGAGGGCGCGCGCAACAATGTGCTGGGCACGCAGGTGGTGGCAGATGCGGCGGGCGCGGCAGGTTTGGAGCGGTTCATTCTGATTTCCACCGACAAGGCGGTGCGCCCGACCAACATCATGGGCGCAACCAAACGCCTCGCGGAACTGGTGGTGCAGGATTTGCAGACCCGCTCTGAGGATACAAAATTTTCCATGGTGCGTTTTGGCAATGTGCTGGGCAGCTCTGGATCGGTGCTGCCCCTGTTCGAGCAACAGATCCGCCGCGGCGGCCCTGTGACCGTGACCCACCCCGAGGTCACGCGGTTCTTTATGACCATCCCCGAGGCAGCGCGCCTCGTGCTGCTGGCGGGGGCCTATGCCACGGGCGGTGATGTGTTCGTTCTGGACATGGGCGAGCCGAAGAAGATCATCGACATCGCGCGGCGCATGATCGAATTGTCCGGGCGCTCGGTGTTGGAGAACGGGGAGGGCGATATCGAGATCGCAATCACCGGCCTCAGACCTGGTGAGAAGCTCTATGAAGAGCTGTTGATTGACGACAAAAGCCTTTGCGGCACGCCGCATAGTAAAATCCTGCGCGCCGAAGAGGCGATGTTGTCCCAGATCGAAATTGCAGCGATTCTACGCGAACTTGGCAAAACGCTTGATGCGAGCGATGCAGGGGCTTTACGCAAGCTGATCGAGGCGCGGGTGGATGGCTATCACCAGCAGGAAAGCGTCGCGCTTTAGGCGGCGCTGCGGATCGCCTCTGCCGTCTTGGTGATCTCGGCTTTGCTCAGGGTTGGGTGGACCAGAAACATCAGGCTGCTCTCGCCCAATTCCTGCGCGACTGGCAGGCGTGTGTTTGCGCCGTCAAAGGCTTTCTCGCGGTAGATTTCCGAGCAGGAGCCGGAAAAGCACGGCACGCCTTTTGCGTTGATCTCGCCCATGATGCGATCGCGCAGGTCCGCGCCGCCGTTCACGAAGATATAGGCTTTGTAATAGGCGTGGGTCACGGCATTGGGTGTTTCGGGCACGCGAAACAGCGGATTGGCGCGCGCAGCGTCAAGGATCGCATTGGCGTTGCGGGTGCGTGCAGCTTGCCAGTCTTGCATACGCTTCAACTGAATACGGCCAATCGCGGATTGCATTTCCGTCAAGCGCCAGTTGGTGCCGATGCTTTCATGCAGCCAGCGAAAACCTGGTTTGTGCTCGCGCTCATAGACCGCTTCCCAGCTTTTGCCGTGATCCTTGAAGGCCCACATGCGCCGCCAGAGGCTGTCGTCATTGCAAGTGACCATGCCCCCTTCGCCGCCTGTGGTCATGATCTTGTCCTGACAGAACGACCATGCGGCCACATCGCCGAGCCCGCCAACAGGCGCGCCGTTCAGGGCCGCGCCGTGTGCCTGCGCGCAATCCTCGATCAGCTTTATGTTGCACGGGGCGGCAAGGGCACGTAGTGCGTCCATATCGCAGGGCCAGCCCGCAAGGTGCACGCAGATGATGGCTTTGGTATTTTCGGTTAGGCGTGGTTCAACCGTAGCGGCGGTGATGTTCTGGCTGTCTGCATCCACATCGGCAAAGACGGGGCGTGCACCAGCATTCACCACGCTCGAAGCAGAAGCGATAAAGCTGCGCGGGGTGACGATCACCTCGTCTGTTTCGCTGCCGCCATTGGCGCGCCCGATGCCAAGGCCGTGCAGCGCGAGATCCAGCGCAAGCGTGCCATTGGCCAATGCGATGGCGTGTTTGGTGCCAGCGAAGCGCGCGAATTCTTTTTCAAACTCCCGCCCGATGCTGCCCGTCCAATAGTTCACTTTGCCCGATAAGAGCACATCGCGCGCAGCATTCGCTTCTTCATCTGTGAACGCGGGCCAGGGGGAGAAGGGACCATTGAGCATGTTCTAAAATTCCTTTGCGGGGACGCCGCCCATACGGGTGCCATCGGCGACATCGCGCGTCACGGCTGCGCCTGCGCCAATCATCGCATCCGCGCCGATTGATTTATATTCGCGCACTACCGCGCCGATGCCGACCCATGTGCGCGCACCGATGAAAACACCGCCGCCAAGGCGCGCGCCAGGTGAGATATGCACCCCGTCCGCGAGCACGCAATCATGATCGACGCTGGCACCTGTGTTGACGACGCAGCCCTGTCCAAGCTTGGCAAACGCTCCGACAACAGCGCCTGCGCAAATCACGCTGCCTGCGCCAATCTCCGCATGGGGCGAGACGGATGCGGAGGGATGGATCAGCGTAACGAGATCGCAAGGAAGTGACGCTAATAGGCCTATTCGGGTCTGATTATTGCCCACGCCAAGCGCATATTCACTTTCGTCTATATCCGCAGGCGTGCCGATCACGTCCCACGCGCCAGAGCGCGCGAAATCAGGATAGGCCGCATCAAGGAAGGCGATATCGCGATAGCCCATCGCCTCGGCGATATCTGCCAGCACACGGCCGTGTCCGCCTGCGCCGATGATGCGCAGCGCTTTCATTGCTCGCCTGTGAATTTGGGCATGGTGGTCTCTCCTAACGCCGATATGCCATCGCGTTTTACCACTTTTTTGATCGTAAGCGCGATGATCTTTATATCGAGCCACAGGGTGCGGTTTTCAACGTACCAGATATCGAGGTTCAGTTTTTCGGGCCAGCCGATTGCGTTGCGCCCGTTGATCTGCGCCCAGCCTGTGACGCCGGGGCGAACCTCATGGCGGCGCGCTTGGTGGGGGGAATAAAGTGGCAGGTATTCCATGAGTAGCGGGCGGGGGCCGACAAGGCTCATATCGCCCTTAAGGACGTTCCAGAGTTCGGGAATTTCATCAAGGGAGGTGGCGCGCAGCTTGGCCCCGAAGGGCGTCATGCGCTGTTCATCGGGCAGAGGTCTGCCATCGGCTGCGTTGGCATTCTTCATCGAGCGAAACTTGATCATATCGAAAGGTTTGCCATCTTTGCCCGGGCGGGTCTGGCGAAACAGCACAGGTGCGCCAAGGCGGCGACGGATCATCACGCACAGGATCGCAATGATGGGTGAGAGCAGGACAAGGCCGATGCTGGCGCCGACGATATCCATTACGCGTTTCATGTGGCTCCCTCCTTTGCGATCTGTTCCATGTAATCGGCAAACTTGGGCATCACGGCCCGAGCGTCAAACAGGCGATCAAAGAGCGCGCGCGCTCTTGGGGCTGGGGCGCGGTAGATGGCGGGGTTTGCTGCGATCTCCTCCAGCTTAACCTGCAAGGCTCCCACATCGCCCGTCGGGTAGGAGATCAGCAAATCATCAGGGCCAAGCACGCGCTGCATTTCACTGCCCAGATTGGTGAGGATACGCATCGAGGAGCGGGTGAAATCCGCGACCTTGTTGGGGATGGAAAGCTGGAAATCAAAGCGGTCCAGATAGCACATCATCCCGATATGAGAGCGCGCATAAAGCGCAGTGAGTGCGCCTTGGGAAGCCCAGCCGCCATAGATCACATGGGGCAGGCGGGTGGCCATGCCCTCGATACGCGGGGCAAGGTCGCCTGAGCCGCAAAAGACGAACTCAAGCTCCTTGGTGGCGCTTTCGGGGAGGGCTTCGATGGCATTTAGCAGTGTTTGGATATCCAGATCGGAAATCAGTGTGCCAGCCCAGACCAGCCGTGTTTTCGGGGTGTCGAGATCAACACCTTTGTCAGTCCAAAACCTCAAATCCTCGGGCACAGGCGTTGCGCTTTGACTTTGATAGAAGACGCGATCACCTCCAGATGCTTCGCGCGCGAAACGGTGTTGGCCCCACTCTAGCATCCCGTTGGTGATCGAGATCACCCCGTCTGCTCCGCGCATGGCTTTGCGGCCCATCCGCTCGTAAGGGATCATATAGCCTGTGAACGGCAGCCCAGTTTTGGCGGTGATGCGTTCGTAGAAAATGTCGGGCCACAGATCGCGGATGTCCAAGACCACAGGAATGTTATGCGCACGGCCAAACTGCACAGCCGCAAAGGCCAGATCAATCGTGGGCCACGCACATAGAATGACATCAGGGCGCGGCTGCTTTGGGGCAAGGCGCTGAAACGCACGGCGCACTGCCGCGTGATCCATAAAGCGGGCAGGGGAGATGTGACGGGTGTAGCCTTTGGAGGGCAGGAAGATCATCTCAGGCCCATCGGTGTTTGGACGGCAAGGTTCAGAGGGCGTCACATCGCGCATGGTCTTGAGTTGGTGATGGAACTGAGTGGTCCACCATGTGACCTCATGCCCGCGCTCAAGCAATGCCTGTGCCATGAGACCTGCGCGAAACAAACGATCTCCGGATTCTGCGGGAAGATGCGGCACGGGTTCACCGGTTTTGATGATCCACGCGCGCATGTGTTTTACCCAAGTGCTGCGCGCAACGCGCCAATGACTTTGTCCTGCATATCCGTGTCTAAATAGGGATACATGGGCAGGGAAAACACCTGTTTTGCCAAGGCATCAGAGACATTCATGCCCGCAGGATCTGTCGGGAATTTATCATAAGCTTTTTGTGTATGTAGCGGCATCGGGTAGTAGACCATCGTTGGCACGCCTGCGTCTTTCATACTGCCCATGATGGCGTCGCGGTTCTGACCTTCACGGGTTTTCAACGTGTATTGCGCCCAAATGGATTGGCTTTCATTGCCCACATGCGGCGTGTCGATCACGTCTTGCAAAGCATCGGTGTAGCGATCCGCCACGCGTTGACGTGCTTCAATCTCATCGGGGTAGATCGCCAGCTTTTCGAGCAGGATCGCCGCTTGGATCGTGTCGAGGCGCGAGTTCATGCCAATGCGCACGTTGTTGTATTTGTAATCGCCCTTGCCGTGGAACCTGAGCGAGATCAGCAGGTCCGCAAGATCGTCATCATCGGTGAACAAAGCACCCCCATCGCCGTAACAGCCCAGCGGTTTGGCTGGGAAGAACGACGTGGTTGCCAGATCGCCAAAGCTGCCAGTGGTTTTGCCGCGGTACACACCGCCAAAACCCTGTGCAGAATCGCCGATCATCTTGAGGCCCTCGGCCTGTGCGATTGCGGTGATCGCATCATAGTCCGCAGGCAGACCAAAGAGATCAACGGGGATCACCACTTTCGGTGTCAGGCCAATGTCGCGCGCATGTGCAATCGCACGATTCAGGCTCTTAGGGTCCATGTTGAAGGACACAGGATCCACTTCGACGAAGACGGGAACCGCGCCCATGCAGGGCACAACCTCGGCCGTCGCCGCGAATGTGAACGACGGGCAGAACACCGCATCGCCGGAACG
>JAHEGL010000160.1 GCA_024645145.1 Planktotalea sp. | reverse complement strand
CTTTTGCGCAGCCTTTCCAAGGGTCTCCGCGTCGCTGGTCACATCCAGAATGTCATCTGCAATTTGAAAGGCAAGGCCAAGCGCGTCACCGTAGGTTTTCAGCGCATCTGTGTCGGCTTTGGCAAGGATAGCACCTGCGGTAGCCGACCATGTAATAAGCGCACCGGTTTTACCGTTTTGCAATTCCGTGATCTGCTCCAGCGTTAAAGGCATCGCCGCACTTTCCGCTGCAATGTCGAGTGCTTGACCATAAACCATACCCGCAGCTCCGCTCGCGCGTGCAAGTGTCAACGCCAGTGTGGAGCGCACAAATGGATCATCATGGCAGGCCGGATCACTGACCAATTCAAACGCTAGCGTTTGCAACGCATCGCCACATAGAACAGCTGTCGCATCGTCCCATTTAACATGCACTGTCGGCTGACCCCGGCGTAAATCGTCATCATCCATACAGGGCAGATCATCATGCACAAGACTGTAGGCGTGTAGCGCTTCAATCGCACAGGCGGGCCAAATGGCACGGACACGATCAGCGCCGCACACACGCGCGCTTTCCAGCACAAGAAAGGCGCGCAGACGTTTTCCACCAGTGGTCGCATAGCACATTGCTTGCACAACAGGCGCGTCGGCAAAAGTCGATAAGACCTGCTTGAAATGCTGATCCACCACGCTCGAACACGCCGCCATTTCAGATTTCAGTTTCACAGACCCTCGACACGTGTTGTTCCTT
Source organism: Planktotalea sp. (assembly GCA_024645145.1). GTDB lineage: Bacteria > Pseudomonadota > Alphaproteobacteria > Rhodobacterales > Rhodobacteraceae > Planktotalea. The sequence continues at coordinate 4,896 of JAHEGL010000160.1, read as the reverse complement.
TAGGGGTGCCATCACCGTCAAATGTGATCGCAGCGACCTTTTCTTCGGCTTCTTTCAGCTTCGCTTCGCAACGCTTTTTCAGCTCAGCGCCGCGCTCATATAAAGTGATGGATTGCTCCAAAGGCACATCGCCGCGCTCAAGCTGACTGACCACTTGCTCCAGCTCGCCCATGGCTTGCTCAAAGCTCATTTCACTTACGTTAGTGTCGCCCATCCGCTGGCCTCCCTCAATGCATCCACATGCGCCGCGACCGCATCGGCCAACGCGTCCAAATCATAGCCCCCTTCGAGCGCAGAGACCACACGCCCCTGACAAATTTCGCCTGCAATTTTGCAAAGCTCCTGCGTGAGCCATTTGAAATCGCCGGTAGACCAATTGAGGTTCGCAAGCGGGTCATCTTGGTGCGCATCAAAGCCTGCAGAGATGAAGATCATTTCAGGCTTGAAAGCACGCAAACGTGGGAAGACTTCAGCCGTATAAAGCGCGCGCATTTCGTCGCCGCTGCCAGAGGGAGCGATGGGCAAGTTCACAACATTGTCGAACCCGCCTTTGTCAGACCGCTCACCCGTGCCAGGCCAAAGCGGCATTTGATGGCTCGTGATCGTGAGCGCACGCGCTTCGTTCCAAAGCAGATCCTGGGTACCATTGCCGTGATGCACATCGAAATCCACAACAGCGACGCGTTTGAGACCATGATGCTCCAACGCATACTTCGCCCCAATCGCCATATTGCCGAACAGACAGAACCCCATCGGCGTGCTTGTTTCACAATGATGCCCCGGTGGACGGATCGCGGCGAAGGCGTTGCCTGCTTCGCCACTCATTACCATATCGACAGCTTTGGTCACAGCCCCGACAGCGCGAAAAGCTGCATCAAGTGAACCGGGCGACATATGCGTATCCGCATCCAGCTGGCGATGTCCAACGTTTGGCAGCGCGCTTCGCAGGTCAGTGATATGGCTCGCAGGGTGACAGCGCATGATGTCATCTTCACTGCCCATCGGTGCTTTAACACGCTTAAGGTCTTTATCCTTAAGCGCGCGCAAAATGTATTCCAGCCGCGCGACCTGTTCAGGATGACCGTTGGGCGTGATATGCTCAAGACATGCGGGATGGGTGATGAGGGCTGTGGTCATAGCGCTCTCCTAAAAGGGAATTTAATCAGGTGCCAACATGTACCCAGCGCCGCGCACAGTTTGCATATAGCGGGGTTGCTTCGGGTCCATTTCGATCTTGCGACGCAAACGGGTGATCTGAACATCCACCGCGCGCTCTTGCGCTTGACCACGATCACGGCCGAGGTCTTCGACGAGTTGCACACGGCTTACAGGCTCGCCCACATGTTTCGAGAAGATACGCATCAGCTGCGACTCTGTCGCGGTAAGGCGCACAATGTCATCGCCATGCCACATCTCACCGCGTTCGATATCATAGCGCACGGGACCAAGGTGCAGGACCTTAGGCGCTGTGTCTGTCACTTCGGCCTCTGGCATGCGGCGCAGGATCGCGTTGATCCGCAACAACAACTCTTTCGGTTCAAACGGCTTGGCGAGGTAATCATCCGCACCAGCCTCTAGACCTTCGATCCTATTCTCTGTCTCGCCCTTTGCGGTAAGCAACAAGATCGGCGTGCTCGAGGTTTTGCGCAAATCGCGCGTGAGGCTCACACCATCTTCACCCGGCATCATGACGTCCATCACGATCATATCGAAATCAAGGCCGGACAAAATGCGACGCGCATGACCTGCATCGCGTGCAGCCGTCACCAGAAATCCATGACGCATCAAAAATTTCTGCAACAAGCCACGAATGCGTTCGTCGTCGTCTACGATCAAAAGATGGGCGTCGGGATCACTCATACACTGCTTTCCTTGAGCGCGCGCGATTTGCGGCGCATGTCTTTGTCCATCATTGCCTCAAGTACGGCGCGAAATCCAGTCACAGCCTCGGGACCAGCTTCACGATACGCAGCGCGCATCCTCGCGCGTTGTGCGTCAGAAAGTTTACGCTCCAGCTCCGCACCCGCTTCGGTTAGAAACAAATGGCGCTCGCGCTTGTCCACACGGCCCACTTTGCTTTCAACCAGACCGTCCTTGATTAGGGTTCTTAAGACACGGTTGAGCGATTGCTTTGTGACACCCAAAATCCCAAGCAAGTTGTTCACAGTCGTCCCCGGGGCACGATTGATGAAATGCACAGCGCGGTGATGCGCGCGCCCATAGGCCATCTCCGACAGGATACGATCTGGATCCGCGGTAAAGCCCTGATAGGCAAAGAACATTGCCTCGATCCCTTGGCGTAACTGTTCATCTGTCAGGAACAACAACATATCGCTATGCTGGGCTGCACTTCGATCTGACATGATACCCCTCCCTATCGTTTTGCAAATTATATGTCAGCTTTATTGACTTTCCAACAACAGACTGTTAGCGATTCACAGTTTCGGCGCAATATTATGTCCACTTCGGTCATAAATTGCGCAACAAATGGAAATATAGAAAGGAGAGCACAATGGCTGGATCTTATGCAGATCGCGACGGAAAAATCTGGATGGACGGCAATCTCGTCGAATGGCGTGAGGCCAATGTGCACATCATGACCCACGCGATGCACTACGCATCCTCTGTATTTGAGGGCGAGCGCTGCTACTCGGGCAAGATTTTCAAATCGCGTGAACACTCAAAGCGTTTGATTGCATCAGGCAAGCTGATCGATTTTGATATTCCCTACACAGTGGATGAAATCGAAGCCGCCAAAACAGCCGCTTTGGAAGCCAACGGTCTCAAAGACGCATACGTGCGCGCAGTTGCTTGGCGCGGGGCTGGTGAAGACATGGGTGTCGCCTCCTCCAAAAATCCTGTCCATATGGCTGTAGCTGTTTGGGAATGGGGCAACTACTACGGTGATGCCAAGATGAAGGGCGCAAAGCTCGACATTGCCAAATGGAAGCGCCCATCCCCCGAGACAGCGCCGTCCCAAGCCAAGGCCGCGGGCCTCTATATGATCGCGACGATGTCTAAGCACGCCGCAGAAGCCAAAGGCTGCTCTGATGCGATGATGTTTGATTATCGCGGCTATGTGGCTGAAGCGACGGGTGCGAACATTTTCTTCGTGAAAGACGGCGAAGTGCACACACCCAAGCCCGATGCCTTTCTTAACGGCATCACACGCCAAACAGTGATCGACATGTTGCAAGAACGTGGCATCACCGTGAATGAACGTGTGATCATGCCTGAAGAAGTCGAAGGGTTTGAGCAATGCTGGCTTACTGGTACAGCTGCGGAAGTCACGCCCGTTGGTCAGATCGGTGATTACAACTTTGAAGTTGGTGCGCTGACCCGTGAGATTTCTGAAGCCTATGAAAAGCTCGTGCGCGAATAATCAGCCCGAAGAGATAAAATAAAAAAGCCGGCTCCCTTGGGATGCCGGCTTTTTTTATTTTCGATGAGGTCGGATTAATTCGGACTCATACCGCGCAAACGCTCGGAGCGACGGCGCAACATTTCGACAATCGTTAGCAAGATTATAGAGATACCCACCAAGATCGTCGCAGCCGCCAAAATAGTTGGGCTGATCTGTTCACGCAGGCCTGTGAACATTTGCCAAGGCAGCGTTTGCAATTTGGCCGAGCCAATAAAGATCACCACAACAACTTCGTCGAACGATGTGATAAACGCGAACAGGCCGCCTGAGATAACACCGGGTAAGATCAACGGCATCTGTATCTTGAAGAAGGTCTTAACAGGACCGGCCCCCATATTCGCCGCAGCGCGTGTCAATGAGTTGTCAAAGCCAACAAGCGTTGCAGTCACAGTGATGATCACGAAGGGAATACCAAGCACGGTGTGGGCGAGAACGACGCCCCAATAGGAGCCAATAATGCCGATCTTTGCATAGAAGAAGTACATGCCTGTCGCGGAAATGATCAACGGAACAATCATTGGTGAAATCAGAATCGCCATAATCGCACGCCGACCTGGGACGTGGCTTTGACTTAGGCCGATCGCCGCAAGCGTACCAAGCGACACAGACAACAGTGTTGCGACAGGTGCAATGCGCAGCGAATTGGCAACCGCATTCGTCCATTCAGGGTTGGTCAGAAAATCGCGATAATGCTTAAGCGAGTATCCCGCAGGATCAAATTGGAGCATCTCTTGCGTGAATGTAAAGAAGTCCTGCGCATTAAAGCTCAGCGGCATAACAACAAGGATAGGCGTGATCAAAAAGACAAAGATCGCGCCACAAATCACTCGAAACGTGAAGTGCCAAAGAACTTGTCCAGACGTCAGATACGGCGGCACTTTCCCACGGTAGCGTCCTTCAAAAAGCAAATAAGCAAACCACCCGAAGAACCACCCAAAGAGCGCGCCAATGATAAGCGCTGGCAAACCGGCCAAGACAAATCCAGCAAGCGCAAAGCCTGCGGTAATGATCCACTTCATCATACGCTCAGGCAGAATGTCTTGCATGACTAAAAAGGCAATAACCGCCAGCAACGCCGCGCCAATAAGAAACCCTAAGATTGAAGAACCTTGCGCGGCCCCAACGAAAATCCCTGCCAAAGCGCCTGAAGCTGCGACAGTCGGCACAACGAAGGACATGGGTTTGCGCGAAATCGGTGTAAGTGCGACCATGATCTTATCCCAGCTTTACGTTGTCGATGCCGACAATCTTATCATAAGCCCAATAGAGCGCCATCACGACCACCAGCAAAATAGTGCCAAGCGCAGCTGCGAGCCCCCAGTTCAGCGATGACAAAATATGGAAGGCAATTCGGTTGGAGATGAACACACCCTTCGTGCCACCCACCAATTCAGGCGTGATGTAGTATCCAATGGACAGGATAAACACGAGGATCGACCCCGCGCCGATGCCCGGCACAGACTGCGGAAAGT
>JAHEGL010000154.1 GCA_024645145.1 Planktotalea sp. | reverse complement strand
TGTGCCTTGCTGACCCTCACGACCTTCAGCTTCGGCCATAGCCTCGCGCAGATTTTGCATGCCTTCGCGAAGCGCATCCATGGCCTCTGCCTGACGGTCTATCGCTTCAGGCAAGTCATCACGCTCTAACGCGTCGCCCGCCCCGCCCATGGCCTCCTCAGCACGTCTCAAAGCATCGCGCGCAGCATCGCCTGCTTCAGACCCTGCCCCAGGAAGGGAGCCACGTTGGCGCTCTACTTCGCGGCGCAGTTCATTTTGACGCTGTGCAAGCCCTTGGCCCTGACCTTCTTCACCTTGTCCTTCGTGGGATTCACCGCGACCCTGGCCGCCATTGCGACCTTCATTGCCTTCACTCTCGCCCGCTTGCGCATTAGGATTATGCTGCTCTTGCAGGTCACGAAACGCTTGGTCTGACAGTCTTTGCTGATCGCGCAACGTCTCTGCGAGACCCTCCATGGCTTGCTGACCTTCGGATTGCTGCCCTTGGCCCTGCTGGCCCTCCGCGATTTGCATGTTCTCCATCATCTCTTGGAGCTCTTGCAGCGCTTGTTCGGCTTCGGCCATGCGGCCTTGTTCCATCAGCTCTTGAATGCGATCCATCATCTCTTGCAGATCGTTCTGCGTCATTTGCATCGCGTCGTCTTGCGCACCCGGTTGACGTTGCTGAGGCTCACCATTTCGCGCAGCTTCGCGTTGCAATTGATTGATGTAGTTCTCATTTGCGCGGCGCAATTCATCCATCAGCTCTGCGATTTCCTCATCGCTTGCGCCATTTTTCATCGCCTCTGACAAACGCTCCTGCGCACGCCGCATCCGCTCTAGAGCATCTTCTACGTCACCGTCTTCAATAAACAGAGCGAGGTCCCAAAGGGCTTGCGCCGCTTCGTCACGTGTCTCGGGTGTAAATGCATCATAGGCAACTTGCGTCTCTATCCGGCGCAGAATGACGCGCAGCTTGAGATATGCGGTTTCAGAGCGAAACACATCATCAGGACGATGCGAGATTGCACGCAACATTTGCGCTGTCCGTGCACCGTTAGTCTTCGACCAAAGTAACCACTGGCGTTGTTCAACCAAAGCCCTTGCCATTGGATCAAAGAAGCGTCTTCCCGGTAATTCCATATGATAGGTATAAGGCTCAGACGTTTGTCCTTTGGCATCTTGCACATCCATCGAAAGTGTTACGGGCAAGTTTGCGAAGGGATGTTCGGAAAAATCACCAAAAAGCGTTTCACTAAAATCGCTACGATCGCCGGCAATGGGCAAAGGCAAATCAAGCACAATGCTCTCGCGTGGTTCAGGATCTGCTTCAAACCCGTAGCGTCGTGTGATTGCCGCTAGATCAAGCGTTAACTCAGCGCTTCCAGCCGTCACTTCGTAGTCATCGGACGCTGCAAACGGCAGGCTCATCATGCCATCAGCGCCGCGCTCTGGCGCGCCTGTAACTTCCACTTTCGGGGCGCTATCGGGCGTTACCGAGATATCCCAACTACGCCCGTTTGGTCCTGCTATTTCTAATGTGCCACTGGTTTGCGCGATAAAGTTCTGTTCAGGGTCCGCCGCGCTGCCCGTGTTTTCCAATCGCTGCGAGACGGTCTCTGCAACGGTTAAAGCTCCGATCTCACCATAAAGCCGTAAGGAAATTCGACTGCCTTCAGGAACAACGAACTGACCGTCTTGGTCGTTCAGGTAAAGGCTCGGCTTGCCCGTATATGCTGGCGGCTCCACCCAACCTTCCCAGACTGGACCGCTCGCCAAATCTGCTGTCCCTTGCGCGATGTCCGTAACTGTGCCGACCCGCCAAAGCGAGCCAAACAAGAGCGCGACACCCAGGAACAATGCAGCGACAAAGCGCAGCGCGTATGGGTCTTTGGCTGCCAAACGCACCTTGGGATGCACCGCTTTTGCATTTGCAGCGCGCTCAGCCATACGCGCTTGGTGCGCACGCCAAACAGCGGCAGACGCTTCATCTTCAGGACCAATCGCTTGACTGTCGATCAAAGCTTGGATCGGTCGCCCTTTGAGACTGCCATCAAGGCGGGCGAGCGCATCCATCCGGCTAGGCAAGCGAAATTTGATGAACCCGCGTACAAGAAAGAACACCGCTGCGATGCTCGACAGGACAGCAACGCTCCAGACCACTTCAATCGGGAAGCTTTCATGCCACCCCAGCATCAAAGCGGCAAGCACGGCAATCACAACGCTCCAAAGCGGCCAGAGCGCGCGCGCAGCACGCTCTGCGATCATCCCGGCCCACGTCATAAAAAGTGGACCGCGCAAACGCGCGATCACTTTGGAATGCTGAGATGGTTCAATACTCATTCAGGGCTCTCTGCTCTGTCGCGCAGGGCGCGCGTCAGAGCCATTCAGGGATGGTATCTCGATTTATCATTTCTTCAAAGGTTGGGCGTGCCCGAATGACCGCAAATTGATCACCTTTCACCAAAACTTCGGGAATAAGTGGTCGCGTGTTGTACTCAGAGGACATCACAGCACCATATGCGCCAGCTGAGCGAAACGCGACAAGATCGCCTGCTTTGAGCGGTGGCATTTCACGCCCTTTCGCAAACGTATCACCACTTTCACAAACAGGCCCGACGATGTCATAGGGCTGTGGCAACACGCCTGCCGCGGGCTCAATCACCGGAATGATATCGTGATACGCTTCATACATTGCAGGACGGATCAAATCGTTCATCGCCCCGTCAATAATAAGAAATTCGCGATCTTCCCCAGATTTCACATAAATCACTTCACTGACCATCATACCCGCATTGCCTGCGATCAAACGGCCAGGTTCAATCTCAATCTCGCAGCCCAAATGACCTACGCATTTTTTGATCAACGCTCCGTAATCCGTTGGTGACGGCGGTGCTTCATTCGAGCGCACGTAGGGAATGCCAAGGCCACCCCCCAGATCCAAACGCGAGATTTCGTGACCATCGGCACGAAGTTGCTCAGTCAGCTCCGCAACTTTATTATACGCTGCTTCAAACGGCTCCAAATCGGTCAACTGGCTACCGATATGCACATCGATTCCGATGACTTTGAGACCAGGCAAGGACGCCGCCAAAGCATAGACTTCGCGCGCTCTACTGATTGGGATACCGAATTTATTCTCCGATTTCCCAGTCGCAATTTTCGCATGGGTCTTTGCATCAACGTCGGGATTCACGCGAATAGTAATCGGTACCTCTACGCCCAATTCAGTCGCAATCTCGGAAATGACCTTCATTTCCGGTTCACTCTCTACGTTGAACTGACGAATACCACCGCTCAACGCCATGTGCACTTCTTCGCGTGTTTTGCCTATCCCAGAGAAAACAATGCGCTCGCCCGGCACACCCGCGGCCTTGGCGCGTGCGTATTCACCACCAGAAACAACATCCATACCCGCACCCAAAGCGGCAAGTGTCTTTAAAATCGCTTGATTAGAAGCCGCTTTCATCGCGTAACACACAAGGTGCTCCATCCCGTTTAACGCATCATCAAACAGCTTGAAGTGCCGCTCCAGCGTTGCTGTGGAATAGACATAAAAGGGCGTGCCAACACTGGCGGCGATCTCGCTCAGCGGCACATCTTCGGCGAACAAAGCGCCGTCTCTATAAAGAAAGTGATCCATGCGCGGGGAAGTAGCTTCAAAAGCCTTCGCTTTCAATCTTTAACCATCACACCGCTTCATCTTTCTAGATAAACTCCGGGGGAGTCTCAGCTTGCTGAGGCGGGGGCTGGCCCCCTTCTGGCTTAGACGACAGGGCGCGAACGCAAAAAGAGATAAAGCGGCAAGCCACAGCTTACCCCAATGCAAAACGTCGCGGGGATCGCAATCAATGCACCCCAATTGCGCCGCGTGAAAACCTCAGCCAGTATCCAAATCGTCAAAGTGATCGCAGCAATCGTCAGATCCCAAACAAGACCAGAACTCGCAGCATTGGCGTGCCATGCATCCACCATATTCATGATGCTCCAGCCTTCAGTTTGAAACCACTGGATGAAATAATACATCGGATGGATCGCGCCCCACACAGCAAGTGCCAAGTAAATCATGCGTAAAACTGACATTTCAGCGTTCCTTTCGCTACTCTGCTTCGTCCAACTCATCCGCGATTTGGTCATCTTTCGCCGCAACCTCGGCCGCTTTTTCTTCCAGGCGCTCTTTGAGCGGCTTTGTCGGTTTGCTTGGTATCCCATCCGCACCACAACTCACCAGTAAACAGGCCGCCAGGAATGCTGAAAGGACTCGGATCATGCCAAGACCTCACGCCAACGCGCAATTTGATGACGGACTTGATCAGGTGCTGTCCCTCCGAAAGAGGTCCGCGACGCAACCGATGCATCAACTGTCAAAACGCTGAAAACATCTTGCGTGATTTCACCATGAACGCTTTGCATCTGGGCCAGCGTTAAATCTGGTAAATCGCAATTTTCCTTTTCAGCCATCGCAACCAAAGACCCCGTTACATGATGCGCATCGCGGAACGGCATGTTCAGCGCACGCACGCACCAATCTGCCAAATCGGTCGCTGTCGAAAACCCAGATCCCGCAGCCGCGGCAAGACTGTCACGGTTCGCGCTCATATCACGTACCATTCCGTCCATAGCCGCTAGCGCCAGCATCCAATTGTCCGCCGCATCAAAGACCTGCTCTTTGTCTTCCTGCATGTCCTTTGAATACGCCAAAGGCAGACCTTTCAACACGATCATCAAAGCAGTGTTGGCACCAAAAATCCGGCCAATCTTGGCACGTATCAATTCCGCCGCATCAGGGTTTTTCTTCTGCGGCATAATTGAGGAACCCGTCGAAAAACGATCTGACAAAGTTACAAAGCGGAACTGTGCAGAGGACCAAATCACCAACTCCTCAGCCAAACGGCTTAGGTGTACTGCACAAATCGACGCAGTACTTAAGAATTCCAATGCAAAATCCCGATCGCTCACAGCGTCCAAAGAATTCGCAGACGGGCGATCAAATCCAAGTGCCTGCGCAGTCGCATCGCGATCAATAGGGAAAGATGTTCCAGCCAACGCAGCGGCCCCTAGAGGACTTTCATTCATTCGCGCTCGAGCATCCCGCACGCGTGACAGATCACGCCCCAGCATTTCGACATAGGCCATCATATGGTGCCCCCAAGTCACCGGCTGCGCTGTCTGCAAATGGGTAAAACCAGGCATCACCCAGTCTGCCCCTGCTTCAGCTTGACCAAGCAAACCCTCGATCAAGGAAAGTATTGCCCCCTCTGCGGCATCAAGCTGGTCACGCACCCAAAGTTTGAAATCTGTCGCAACCTGATCATTTCGCGAACGCGCTGTATGCAAACGCCCCGCAGGCTCACCCACAATCTCTTTCAAACGCGCTTCAACATTCATGTGAATGTCTTCAAGAGCCGCGGAATACTCAAAGGTCCCAGTTTCAATTTCTGACAAGACCGTGAGCAGCCCTTCCCGAATGGTCTCGGCGTCGGTATCTGTGATAATGCCTTGTGCAGCGAGCATGCTCGCATGAGCGCGCGAGCCGTCGATGTCCTGACGCGCCATTCGCTTGTCAAACCCGATTGAGGCGTTAATTGCCTCCATAATCGCATCTGGTCCGGCAGCGAACCGGCCGCCCCACATCGCGTTGGAAGAAGAATTGGTCATGTGCCTACCCTTGGAGG
>JAHEGL010000151.1 GCA_024645145.1 Planktotalea sp. | reverse complement strand
TGGACGATAAAAGAGGGTCATTGGTGCCGTATGCTTACCGAGCCGAAAGAAGCAGCAGGTACATTGTGTCAAATAACAAAACTTGGCGATGGCACGCTAACGATTACTGGCGGAAATGGCTCAAAGATTTGGGAAATTAGGTAACGCCTATTTATCGCGTGTTGCCAGATCATTGCTTTCGTTGATCAAATCACCAATCTTTTCGACGCTTTCGCGCATCGGCGAGGCTTTGCGCCAAACAAGGCCGATTGTACGGGTAGGTTCGGGCGTCGCAAAACGGGCGACATCGACATCAGCAGACCGCGCTTCCAGTGCAACGGCCATCTGGGGAATAAGGGTCACACCAAGACCGCTGGCAACCATCTGTACAAGCGTCGAAAGGGAGCTGCCTTCCATGCTCTCTTTCGGAGCGCTGCTGGGCATACGGCAAAAAGAAAGCGCTTGATCACGAAAACAATGACCTTCTTCCAGCAAGAGCAATTTCATCTTTGAGAGTGCAGATCCATCAGGAACAGGCTTGCCAGCATCCCGCGCGCTTCGCAATAAAACGAAGCGTTCATCAAATAGTGGAAGTTCGGTCAATTCGGGTTCTGAAATGGGCAAGGCGACAAGTGCCAAATCAAGCGCACCGCCAAGAAGGTCACTTATCAAATTATGCGTTTGCGTCTCTCTGATATGCAAATCGACCTGCGGATAAGCGGAGTTCATTTGCGCAACGATGCGCGGAAGCAGGTAAGGGCCGATTGTGGGAATAACGCCGAGGCGCAGTTTGCCAACCAGCCCTTCATGAGACGTGCGCGCCAAGTCAGAAAGATCATCCACCGCGCGCAGAATTGGACGCACGCGGATCGCAAATTGTTCACCGAAAGAGGTCAGGCAAATCTGGCGTGCGCGCCGCTCAAACAGGATTTGCCCCAGAGTTTCTTCCAGCTCTTTGATCTGCACGGAAATAGCGGGCTGAGAGATATTGCAGACTTGTGCTGCGCGACCAAAATGCTTTTGGTTGGCGACGGCCTCAAAATATCTGAGTTGTTTGAGCGTTAAGTTGTTCATAGGCTGTCATTATCACATTGCCCTCGAAGCACAAATTTTTCTAATCCAAGGCTGTGATAGGGTCCAAAACTCACACGTGCAGTTAGAGTGTGTTAGGGTTTCTGTGAACCTCGGATCGCTTTTATCCGCTCCATGCGACAAGCGGCAGGTTTCGCTTGAGCCACCCCGGACCTGAACGTGAGCCAAGCATTCCTTCAGGGACATCAATGATAGGCCGCACATTGGCTTGCGCGAGCGCGAACGCCACGCGCCGTGAACGCACACCGCGTTCACAAATCAGCGCAACAGGCAAACCATCCCGCTTCATTTGTTCGGCGAGAAGCGCATCGACAAAGTCTTTGCGCCGCATATCAATTGGGACAGCCCCTTGGCCCAGACCTGTACGCTGCCACTCATCCGGACGGCGTATATCCACGAGAAGAATATCGCCACTCAGCGCCTGTCGATGCGCTTCCATAGGATCAAGACGCGCGCTTTCGCCAGCGCCGGAACGGGAAGGGACCAGCAGGTAGCCCGCGCCAACAAGCCCAGCGGCCCCCGTAAGACCAAGCAACATATGTCTGCGCGTGATTTGCATATTTTTTCACCGGTTTGGGGGATGCAAAGCTTGGCGTCACATTACTTGATGTTGCGATCGGTTCAAGTGACGTCCAGTGGCCATTGGCCCGTGAAATGATCCTGGGGGTGATTTGTGCTTGTGGCGGGTCGATCGCTGGTTGGGGCAAGCTGAAAAATACGGTGACGTTTAGTTACGTGACTGTGATAGGGTAAAATTATGATTACTATAAGAAAAAGTGAATTTTATTTATGATTTGGTCCTGTTAGATCTATTCTAATCACGCGAGTAACTCGTGTGCTTCACACCGCTTAATTCAATTTCTTCCGGAGGTATCATGGACGGTAATAATATTGGCAAATGCCCAGTCATGCACGGCACAGCAGTGCAGGCGCGCAACGATGTACGTGGCAATCGCGATTGGTGGCCAAATGCGCTGAACCTGAAAATCCTTAACCAGAACACCAAACAGACAGACCCGTTTGGTGGTGAGATTGACTATAAGAAAGAATTCGAAAAGCTCGATCTGGACGCGTTGAAGGCGGACTTGACGGCTTTGATGACGGACAGCCAGGACTGGTGGCCTGCGGATTATGGCCACTATGGCCCAATGTTCGTGCGCATGACATGGCACGCGGCGGGTACATATCGCACGGCAGATGGTCGCGGTGGTGGTTCCACAGGTCAGCAGCGTTTCGCGCCGCTCAACAGCTGGCCAGACAACGGTAACCTCGACAAAGCGCGTCGTTTGCTTTGGCCCATCAAACAGAAATACGGCAACCAAATTTCTTGGGCGGACCTGTTCATTCTGACGGGCAATGTGGCGATGGAATCCATGGGTTTCAAAACCTTTGGTTTCGGCGGCGGTCGCGCAGATGTGTGGGAGCCTGAAGAAGACACGTATTGGGGCTCTGAGGAAGAGTGGCTGCAGAACAGTGGTGGCGAAAACAGCCGTTACTCAGGTGAGCGCGATCTTGAGAACCCATTGGCTGCGGTTCAGATGGGCTTGATCTACGTCAATCCAGAAGGTCCAGATGGCAACCCTGACCCGCTCGCATCCGCATACGACATCCGCGATACATTCGCGCGCATGGGCATGGATGATCACGAAACTGTTGCGCTTGTTGCGGGTGGTCACACCTTTGGAAAATCGCATGGTAACGGTGATGCAGCGCTTGTGGGTGTTGAGCCTGAAGGCGCGCCTTTGCAGCAGATGGGTCTTGGCTGGAAGAACGCCAATGGCACAGGCAAAGGCTATGACACAGTCACTTCGGGTATCGAGGGCGCATGGACGCCAACGCCAACGCAGTGGGATCACTCCTACTGGGAAACGCTCTTTGGTTGGGAGTGGGAGCTGACGAAAAGCCCCGCAGGCGCGAATCAGTGGACAGCTATTGGCGCAGAAGGCACCGTGCCGGACGCGCATGATCCATCCAAGTCGCACGCACCTATGATGACAACAGCAGACATGGCGCTGCGCATGTTCCCGGATTACGAAAAGATCTCTCGCGAGTTTATGGCTGATCCTGATGCGTTCGCAGATGCATATGCGCGTGCTTGGTTCAAATTGCTTCACCGCGATATGGGTCCAAAAGTGCGCTACTTGGGTAAAGAAGTGCCTGCCGAAGATCTGATCTGGCAAGACCCACTTCCAGCATCGTCTGGCAAAGCATTGAGCGATGCGGATGTTGCCGCGCTGAAAGAAGCGATTGCAAGCTCTGATCTGTCAGTTGCGGATATGGTGTCAACGGCTTGGGCGTCTGCGTCCACGTATCGTGGTTCCGATCACCGTGGTGGTGCCAATGGCGCACGTATTCAACTTGAGCCACAGCGCTCTTGGGCGGTGAACGAGCCTGCGAAGCTTGAGCGCGTGCTTGGTGTCTTGGAAGGCATCCAGAGCGCGTCTTCCAGCGATGTCTCTATGGCTGACTTGATCGTGCTTGCGGGCAACGTAGGTGTGGAGCAGGCGGCGAAAGCGGCGGGTCACGATGTGGTTGTGCCGTTCACGCAAGGTCGTGTGGATGCAACGCAAGAGCAGACGGATGTCGAAGGCTTCGCCGTTCTTGAGCCGCAGATCGATGGCTTCCGCAACTATGCGCCAAAAGAATTCTCTGTCTCCGCAGAAGAGCTTTTGGTGGATCGCGCGCAGCTGTTGACACTGAGCGCACCAGAGATGACTGCGCTTGTTGGCGGTCTGCGTGTGCTGGGTGCGAATGTCGATGGTGCAAGCCATGGTGTGTTCACGGATCGCGCAGGTCAGCTTACGAACGACTTCTTCACAGGTATCACTGATATGAGTGTAGAATGGTCAGCGGTAGACGACAGCGAAACTGTGTATGAAGCACGTGATCGCGCAACAGGCGAGGTCCGCTGGACAGGCACACGCGTCGATCTGGTATTCGGTGCAAACTCACAACTGCGCGCGGTGGCAGAGGCGTATGCACAAAACGATGCGTCAGAAGCGTTCGTAAAATCCTTCGTGGCCGCTTGGGTCAAAGTGATGGATGCAGACCGTTTCGACGTTGCCTAAGGCTTACGTGAATTGAGTTAAAAAACGCCGGCTCCACTAGGGGTCGGCGTTTTTGTTTTTGTCATTTCCGGCATAATGAGGATTATGTTGCTTCAATACGTTACCAAAATACTCTTCAATGCAAATATCTGTAACTTTTCCTTGCGAGACAGCATAAAGATTGCGTATTAACATGATGTAACTGGGAGATTACGAAACATGGACGCATTTATCTGCGATGGGGTTCGCACTCCAATTGGGCGCTACGGTGGCAGCTTGTCCTCTGTGCGCACCGATGATCTGGCCGCTTTGCCGATTGCCGCGTTAATGCAGCGCAACCCATCGGTTGACTGGTCCGCCGTCGATGATGTGTTTTACGGCAGTGCCAACCAAGCGGGTGAAGATAACCGTAACGTTGCACGTATGGCTGCATTGCTCGCAGGTCTTCCTACAGCTGTACCCGGTGCCACTGTGAACCGTCTGTGCGCGTCAGGCATGGACGCCGTCGGCATGGCCGCACGCGCGATCAAAGCGGGTGATCAAGACCTGTGTATCGCAGGTGGCGTTGAAAGCATGAGCCGCGCGCCTTTTGTGATGCCTAAAGCGACCAGCGCGTTTTCTCGCGCCAATCAGGTCTTTGACACAACCATCGGCTGGCGTTTCATCAACCGCAAAATGAAGAACGCATATGGCGTCGATTCCATGCCGGAAACCGCTGACAACGTGGCTGACGCTTATAATGTGAACCGCGCAGATCAGGACGCTTTCGCGGCAAGTTCGCAGGCCAAATGGGCCGCCGCTCATGAGGCAGGTTTCTTTACGAACGAAATCGCCCCTGTCGAAATCCCACAGCGCAAAGGTGATCCCATCATCTTTGACACAGACGAACACCCGCGCCCCGGCACCAGCGCTGAAAAGCTTGGGGCTCTCAAGGGCATCAATGGCCCAGACAAAACCGTAACAGCTGGCAATGCCTCTGGCGTGAATGACGGGGCCGCGGCGCTGCTCATCGCGTCTGACAAAGCCCTCTACAAACAGTCACTCACGCCAATGGCGCGCATCGTTGGCATGTCCTCTGCAGGAGTCACGCCCCGTGTGATGGGGATCGGCCCCGTCCCTGCTAGCGAAAAGGTCCTCAAACGCGCGGGCCTTACGATCGATCAAATGGACATTATTGAACTGAACGAGGCTTTCGCCAGCCAAGGCATCGCCACACTGCGCGAACTTGGCGTTACCGATGATGATCCCCGCGTGAATCCGCAAGGCGGCGCAATCGCGCTAGGTCATCCGCTTGGCATGTCAGGCGCACGTTTGGTGCTCACGGCCGCGCATCAACTCAAACGAACAGGCGGGCGCTATGCGCTGTGCACTATGTGTGTTGGCGTCGGCCAAGGCACAGCAATCATCATTGAAAGGGTTTAAGACATGTCCGCAAGTAGCAAAGCGGTAGGATACTAAAATGTACGCTCAAATGATCAAATCCGAGGCAACGCAGGACGATCCTGAAAAGCTCGCCACCTTTCAAGCACGCATCGACGCAGGTGA
>JAHEGL010000149.1 GCA_024645145.1 Planktotalea sp. | reverse complement strand
AGCGCTGACGACCTCGCCATGCTGCGCGACGCTTGGGATTTTCGCTCTGCGCTGCTGGTCGAACAGCCCAATGGCGACTTTGGCCAGACCCTCATGCGGCAGTTTCTCTTTGATGCATGGCACTTAGAAATGCTCACTGGATTGACCCTATCAACTGAATCCCGTGTTGCCGAAATTGCTGCAAAAGCCATCAAAGAAGTTCAGTACCACGTTGAACGCTCTGGCGAGACTGTCATTGGCCTTGGCGATGGAACCGAGGTGAGCCATGAAAAAATGCAAGCCGCGCTTAATCTATTGTGGCCCTTCGCAGGTGAACTTTGCACACCTGATGACGTGGACACCGAAATGCATGCCAAAGGCATTGCCCCTGATCTCAACGCTGTACGCACATCATACGATGCGCGCGTAAAAGCTGTTATGGCAGAAGCAACGCTCACACTTCCAGACAGCCGGTTTGCGCACAAAGGCGGCAAATCAGGCTTCCAACACTCAGAACACCTCGGCCATATCCTAACTCAAATGCAATGGTTGCAACGCGCCTACCCCGGAGCAACGTGGTAGGATGCAACCCGAAGTAACACAAATCTGGGGCTGGCTTGATCAAGTGCCAGACCCTGAAATCCCTGTGATCTCTGTGGTTGATCTGGGCATTGTGCGCGGTGTTGTATGGGATGGTGACACGCTCGAAATTGCGGTGACGCCAACCTATTCGGGTTGCCCTGCCACCTCGATCATCTCGCTCGATATCGAAACCGCAATGATCGATCGCGGCATCGCAAAGACACGTATCACCACACAGCTTTCCCCCCCTTGGACCACAGATTGGCTATCCGACAAGGGCCGCGCCAAGCTTGAAGATTATGGCATCGCACCCCCCCGCCCCGCAGGCGGCCCGGAACGTTGCCCCCATTGCAAGTCTGAAAACGTGAGCCGCATCTCGCAATTCGGGTCCACCCCCTGCAAAGCGCAGTGGCGCTGCACGGACTGCCTTGAGCCGTTCGATTATTTCAAATGTATCTGAAGGGAGCCTGACACATGGCACGCTTTCACCCGCTCGAAGTCACCGATGTTCGCAAAACCATCCACGATGCTGTTGTCGTCTCGCTTGAAGCCACAAACACCGATGCGTTCGACTTCATCCAAGGGCAGTACCTCACCTTCAAGCAAGAGATTGAGGGCACAGAAATTCGTCGCTCTTATTCGATCTGCGCGGGCAAAGATGATGGCATCCTTCAGGTCGGCATCAAGAAGGTCGATGGCGGCGCATTCTCGACATGGGCCAATGAAAACCTTGTCCCGGGTATGACCCTTGAAGCCATGCCACCTATGGGCAACTTTCACACGGACATAGACCCCAGCACAAACAAAACCTATCTCGGTTTTGCAGGCGGCTCCGGCATCACGCCTGTGCTGTCCATCATTAAAACCACGCTCATGCGCGAACCCGAGAGCCGCTTCACGCTCGTCTATGCCAATCGCGGCGTAAACACGATTATGTTTCGCGAAGAACTCGAAGATCTCAAGAATGAACACATGGGTCGTCTTAACGTGATCCACATCCTTGAATCTGACGCCCAAGACATCGACCTTTTCACAGGCCGTGTAGATGAAGCAAAATGCGCCGCCCTGTTTGAACATTGGATCGACATCGACTCTGTCGACACAGCTTTCATTTGTGGACCAGAACCGATGATGCTCGGCATTGCGAAGGCCCTTAAAGAAAACGGCTTGAGCGAGGCGCAGATCAAATTCGAACTCTTCGCATCCTCCCAACCCGGTCGCTTAGAACGCAAAGCCTCCACCTGCGCGGACACAACCGCGAAACCCGGTGAAGCCACCGTCATCATCGATGGTACAGGCCGCACAGTTGCCATGGAAAAAGACCAAACCGTCCTAGAGGCCGCCCTCTCCGGCGGGCTAGACGCGCCCTTCGCCTGCAAAGCTGGCGTATGCTCCACATGCAAATGCAAACTGCTAGAGGGCGAAGTCGAAATGGTCGCCAACCACGCGTTGGAAGATTACGAAGTAGAACGCGGATTTATCCTAAGCTGCCAATCCTTCGCGCTGACCTCAAGGGTCGTTGTGGACTACGATCAACACTAAAAATCACACTAATTTTAGCAAATTTCAACACTCTTAGATTTCTCACATTAAGATCGCGTTAGTACCTTTAGGCGAAACGTTCATTGCGCTCTTTGAAGGAGCGGCGTGGAACATGCGAAGCGAATGCTGAGTACAGCCACATAGTCAGAATGACCTTTTGGTCGCTCTTAATTGAGCGGTGTTAAAATAGCGCAAAGCGCACATGCCTAAAGGATAAACAACATGTCTAGTATTCTAACGAACAAAAGTGCGATGGTCGCACTGCAAACTCTGAAATCCATCAACGCGAACCTCGGTCAGGTTCAGGGCGAGATTGCGACAGGAAAGTCGATTTCTTCTGCGAAAGACAACTCTGCAGTCTGGGCGATTTCCGACAGCCTCGCACTCGGTAAATCATCTGTTGCGGTCGGCCAGAATGCTGCTGAAACTGTTGCGGATCTGCTCACTGACATCAAAGGCAAGATTGTTGCAGCGCAAGAAAGCAACGTCGATCGCGACAAGATCAACGCAGATGTAACAGCCTTGAAAGAGCAGATTGAATCGGTCGTTGGCGCGGCCCAATTCAATGGTTTGAGCCTTGTGGATGGCGGTGCAAACGTCGAAGTTCTGTCGTCCCTCAATCGCGACGCAGCTGGCGACGTCAGTTCAAGCAATATCACTGTCGCTACGCAAGACCTCGCCACTGGCGGTTATAGTGCCAAAGATGTCTTTGCCACAGGCGGCGGCGGTGAAACAGCCAACGGTGATGCGTTTTCTTTCTCGCTAGATAACGGCGGCGTTGCAGACGCTCTGACAATCGCGGTCGGAACCGCTTTTGAAGCGGGTGATAAAGTCGCTGTTCGCGTCGGTGATCAGGTAGCCTCCTATACCTTGACCCAAAGCGATGTGGACGCAACAACAACCGATGACTTGGTTGCCGTTGGCCTAAAAAACGCGATTGATTCTCTTGGTATCGACGGACTCGAAATCGACTACGACAGTGGCACCCCCGCTGAACTTGCATTCACCAACAACGGCACTCAGGACGTTGCTGTCACTGGTCAGTTCACTGACGCTGGCTCTGGTGGTTTGGGCGCTCTGTCAACGATTGACGTCAGCGCGTCTGGTGACCATCTTGCCGCATTGGGCGCTATTGAGGGCTTGATCGATACTGCCATTGATGCGGCCGCTTCCCTTGGCTCCTCAGCGGGTCGTCTTGAAACGCAGTCTGATTTCATCAGCAAGCTAACGGATTCCTTCACATCCGGTATTGGCTCACTTGTGGATGCCGACATGGAAGAAGCCTCTGCAAACCTGCAAGCCTTGCAGGTTCAACAGCAGCTGGGCGTACAAGCTCTCTCAATCACGAACCAAGCACCGCAGAGTATCTTGTCCCTCTTCCGTTAATAACCTGATGGAGAGCGGGGCAAATCCCGCTCTCCACACCTCCCAATATTTGTGAAAGTCGATAAAAAATGAGCAAAGCTCAAATGGCCGCCAATGGATATTCCAATAGCGGAGAACGTATAAAAGACTTCCGAACTCAAGAATATAACGTGATCATAGGTGTCACGCGAGAACTTCAAAAACTGCGCGACGATGCAAATGCAAACTTCAATGACATTGTGAGGGTCGTGCACAAGAATGAACGACTTTGGATCACCATTGGCTCGCAAGTTGCAGCCGATGCAAATGCGTTGCCGCAAAATCTCAGGGCGAGCCTTCTATACATGGCTAAGTTCGTTTCTCATCACTCAAACAAAGTGCTCAAAAAAGATGGTGATCTTGCCATCTTGGTTGATCTCAATGTGTCAGTCCTTCGTGGCTTAAAAGGAGCGTAGCAATGTCAGGTTTATCATTGAACTTAGCCCCGAAAGAACGCGTTCTCATTAACGGCGCAGTCATCGAAGCGGGGCCGCGGCGATCGCGTATCACCGTATTAACCCCCAACACTCGGGTATTAAGGATGAAGGATGCTATCCATCCAGACTGTGCACAAACTCCCTTGGGGCGAATATGCTACACCTTACAGCTTGTTCTCACCGGAGATAGCAAACTAGACACGACAGCTGTGATTTCAGCGATAGACAATATTTCATCTATTCTCGTGGATGTGGGAAGTCAGCAGGTTTTTGAAAGTGCAAAGACCGCGCTGAAAGAAGACAAAACCTACACCGCACTCAAGTTAGCCAAACAGTTGCTCCCAATAGAAAAGCATCTGCTTGAGTTGCGCATGGAAAAATCTGTCCCAACTCGCGCTGGTTAGATCACGCTAACCCCGTAATTCGCGGAGGTGCATCCCTCAAGAAACGCCCTACCCGCGATTGTCCACCACACGCACCGCTTTGCCCTGCGAACGTGCAACAGAGCCCGGCTCACCCACGACAACCTTAGTTGAAATACCAACCATATCCTTAATGCGCTTGGTGAGCGCACCGCCGATGGCGTCCTTATCAACGTTCCCGTCCATCACTTCCACCAACACGCGCATCGCATCCATGCGGCCAGACTTATAAAGTTCGATTTGGAAATAAGGGCCTAACCCTTCAACCGCCATCACCTGCTCTTCCACCTGCGTCGGGAACACGTTTACACCACGCAAAATGATCATGTCGTCCGAGCGCCCCGTGATTTTCGCAATGCGGCGCATAGACCGTGCCGTGCCGGGCAAAAGCCGTGTCAAATCCCGCGTGCGGTAGCGGATGATCGGCATCCCCTCTTTTGTCAATGTTGTAAAAACCAGCTCGCCCTCTTCCCCATCCGGCAGCACCTCACCCGTGACAGGATCGATGATCTCGGGATAGAAATGGTCTTCCCAAATGACAGGTCCATCTTTCGTCTCAACACACTCATTGGCGACACCCGGTCCCATCACTTCAGACAGCCCGTAGATATCAACCGCATTCAAATCAAACGCATCCTCAATCTCTTTGCGCATCGCTTCGGTCCAAGGTTCGGCACCGAACACTGCCACATCCAACGAAGACGCACGCGGATCAAGACCCGCCTTATGAAACGCCTCCAAAATGTTGAGCATATAAGACGGAGTCACCAAAATACCGCGCGGCTTGAAATCATTGATCAAGCCAACCTGCTTATCCGTCTGCCCCCCACCCATCGGGATCACAGTCGCGCCCAAACGCTCAATCCCGTAATGCGCACCAAGGCCACCCGTGAACAAACCATACCCATAAGCGTTGTGGATCAGATCACCCTTGCGCAGACCCGCCGCCCGTAAAGAACGCGCAACCAGATCAGCCCAATTCGAAATATCATTGGCCGTATATCCAACAACCGTCGCCTTGCCCGTCGTGCCCGACGACGCATGAATGCGGGTGATATCCTCACGTGGGACTGCGAACATGCCAAAGGGGTAATTCGCGCGCAAATCATCTTTGTACGTGAAGGGAAATTTTGCCAAATCCACAAGCGTTTGCAAGTCATCAGGCGTCACACCTGCGGCATCAAAGCGCGCTTTATACATCGGCACATTGTCATAGGCGTGCTTCAAGGACCAACGCATACGCTCTAACTGAAGCGCTGAAATTTCATCACGGCTCGCAATCTCGATCGGGTCAAGA
>JAHEGL010000146.1 GCA_024645145.1 Planktotalea sp. | reverse complement strand
TCAGTCCTCAGCACGCTTCGTTTTTTTTAGCGTGCCTGGGATTCTTTTGGCGAACAAGGATCGGATTAGGTGGCCATGGATTTTATCTATTTTTTGGTTTTTTGATTAAATTTTAAGCGGGGAATTCTATTAAACAAGCACTCTAAAAAGTTCGCATATGGTGCCAGTTGCTGCTGTCAGACTAATGAGAACTCGCATCGGATTGCTGGCGCAGCCTGAACCTATGCGCTCAATAATTGACGCCACTCAGTAAGAGCGGCAGTTCGATTGAGCTTGCGAAAAGTGCGTGCCCTGCCTCTGGCGGCCACAACAAAAATTTGGTATCATAACACCCCATGAAAGGTGGTATTATGCGCTTAACAAAAGATAATGTAACTATCGGGATTCATACCCGTTTTGGACCTAATTGGCCGGGCATTAGATGCCTCGCAAAGACACGTCGGGGCACCAAGTGCCAAAGAGCCGCTTACAAGCACAATGGTCGCTGTGGACTCCATGGTGGTCTATCGACAGGCGCTCGGACGTCAGAGGGCTTACAGCGCATCTCAGCGGCTAATATCAAGCACGGGCGGCAGACTAAGGACAAGCTAGCAGCCCAGCGCCACGCGGCGAAGGTCGGACGTCCTGTTCTCGGGGAACTAAAGCGGCTTGAACGCCAGCTCGAAGATGCAGGGCTTATGCCTGATGGCGATTAGAAATCACAGCCAAGCGGATGATCTCAGGGTTCGTTTTAAAGTACCTGAATGGGGAGTGTTTTGTCATTACGGATGCTACAAATACACCCTGCTCGCTTCAACTGAGTTTAATATGACAGTACCCAACCACTTTCCCTATGATGCGTCAGTTGATGTCGACGGTTTTTCCCGGGTTCATGATATTATCCGGATCCACCGCGCGCTTCAAAGTTGCCATTAGCGCATAGGCAGCGCCGTGCTCTTCGGCCATGTATTTCTTCTTGCCCATGCCGACGCCATGCTCGCCGGTTACTGTTCCGCCAAAAGACAATGCGACTCGGTTTACGTCAGATGCAAGCTGCTTGGCTTTTGTCAGTTCTTCGGGATCGTTCGGGTCAAACAGAATCAGCAGATGGAAATTGCCGTCCCCAACATGCCCAACGAGTGGAGCGATCAAACCAGCCTCGTCAATAATTTCCTTGGTGCGAGCGATGCAGTCCGCAAGTTCCGAGATGGGAACACAGCAATCAGTGACAACGCTTTCGCAGCCTTTGCTAAGTGACTTCCCCGCGTAATAGGCGTTATGCCGCGCCGCCCACAGGCGAGCGCGATCCTCAGCCTTTGTTGCCCACGCGAAGTCCGAAGCGCCGAATTCCTCACCCACACCTTCGAAAAGCTCCACCTGTTCCTTTACGCTAGCGTCTGAACCATGAAATTCCAAGAAAAGATGGGGTTTTTCTGACAGATTCAGGTCCGGATTGAAGATGTTCATCCCTTTCATCTGGACCTCATCCAGCAATTCGATCCTGGCCATTGGAATACCCATCTGGATGGCCATGATGACGCTATTCACGGCGGCGGCTACCGTTTCAAATCCGCAGGTGGCGGCGAGTGTCGTCTCTGGTTGGCCGAACAGGCGCACCGTCAGCCGTGTAATGATACCAAGTGTGCCTTCTGAACCAACAAAGAGATGCGTAAGATCATATCCGGCCGAGGATTTCCGCGCCCGCGATCCGGTCTCGATCACCGTGCCGTCGGGCAACACAACCTCTAGCGCCAAGACATTCTCGCGCATGGTGCCATAGCGCACAGTGTTGGTTCCAGACGCGCGCGTTGCGGCCATTCCGCCAAGCGTCGCATCGGCGCCAGGGTCGACGGTGAACATCAGCCCGGTGGCGCGCAGTTCTTCGTTCAACTGTGTGCGTGAAACCCCAGGCTGCACAACCGCGTCCAGATCACTTTCATGTATTTCAACAATCTTGTTCATCCGGCTGGTATCAACACTAAGCCCCCCATGGGTTGGGATGACGTGACCTTCCAGTGATGTGCCTATACCAAACGGCACAACCGGCACCTTATACCGCGCGCAAATCTTTACGATCGCCGAAACCTCTTGGGTGCTTTCCGGAAACGCGACTGCGTCCGGCAAAGCCGGTTCGGAATAGGCCTCATCCCTGCCGTGGATTTCCCGGATGGATACGCCAGTGGACAGACGATCTCCTAGCAGGTCTTTCAAGGCGTCAATAGCCAAAGCTATATTATGCTGTGTCATAACAATTCCCAATTTCTCTTTTTAATGTTCGATCAGCTTTGTAAGCGGGCTTTGATCGGCGCATGCATGAACGTGCAACAAAGTGGCCCCGTTGCCTAGATGGAAATGCGCCACGGGGTCTGCCGCGGAGCCCGACGACTTTTGGGCTTCGGTCAAAAAGCGCGCAGCCAGCTTGGTGGCGAAGTCATCCTGCGGTAGGTCGTTTTTGCCACGCTCGTTTAGCGCTGTATCGTTGGGTCCGAATTCCCGTCTGACAGCGGAAAAAAAGGCCGCTTTCTCTGCGGCGCCTGCCGCAGTGTAAATGTCGAGAACCTGACGCGATATCTTTAGCCCCTCAGCCTCGCTTACGTCACGGACCAAAGAATGACATAGCGACATCAGGCTGGCTGAGGTATCTCCTACTGTTTGTGTCCATCTGCGACCTGCCACCGCGATCCTTGCAAGGATCTCGCTTAAAAAGCTCTGCTGCGTCATCAAGACCGATCCTCTTAATGGGACAAGTTCGGACCAATGGTCCACACGGCGCCAGACAATCACTTTAAACTTGCCCTAGTTCTTATTTAGTCAAATCGTTCAATCGAGCTGAGCGCCCGTTTCATCCAAAACGTCATCTCCGGCCCAACGAGCGAAAAGATGGATCAGAATGATGATCATGGACAGGGGCACGGCCACTGAGATCCATACCATTGGTATCCCAAGCGTATCAGTTGTCAGCCCCGATTGGCGCGCAAGGTAACCCTTTGCGAAACCGCCCCGCAGGCCGATGAAGCAAAAATAGACCACCGGCAAGACAAAAATGAGCACCGCCGCGCCTTGAATCGCGTCCGCGAGATAACCAAGGTAGTTCGGGCGTTTTGGAAAGACGCTGTTCATCAGAACAGCATCCAAGCGTGTCTTGAAGGACAGGGTCGCGCCCAGCAATCCGGTCCAGACCATCGCATAGCGGGCGACATCTTCGGTCCAGACGGGCGGAGAAGAAAAGACATACCGCGCGATAATCTGCACGACGACGGTCAAGAACATAACACAGACTGCAAACACTGCCACGCGGCGCATGATCAAGTGCAGGCGATCACTGGTGCTGATGATGAAATGTCGCATCTGGCGTCTCCGGTTAAGCAAGAGGCGGGCCACGACATGCGGCCCGCCCATATCAGTTTAGCGGTTCTCGTCAGAGAGTTTCTTCCACAGAGCCGTGTCCTCGGCCGACATCAGGTCGGAGTTGTACACAGGCAACGAGGCTTCACGGAAGACAGCGCGCTCCTCGTCGGTCAAGCGCTGGACGGTCACGCCTTTTTCTTCCAGCGCAGTCAGGCCATTCTCAGACGCTTTGGCAAGCCATGTACGCGTCGCCGCATCGGCTGTTTCAACGGCGGCATCCACGGCGGCACGATCGTTATCAGACAGGCCGTCATACCACGTTTTGGATACGATCACGGCGCGCAGCGGCCAGATCACATCGGCATTGGCGAAGTTCTTCACGAAGTCAGTTTGTCCAAACATCACAGGGATGAAGGGCGAGTTCAGGTAACCATCGATCACGCCGGTTTGCAGACCTGCAGGCACTTCGCCCCACGGAACGATCGTACCGCTGGATCCCCACGCCTGATACATCGCGATCTGTGCATCATCCAATGCGCGCATACGCAGCTCGGACATATCTGCAGGCGAGCGCACAGCTTGGGTCGTGGTGATTACGCCAGACGCAGGGCCAAGCGGCGCGAGCGCCAAAAGGATCGCGTCCTGCTCGGCTAGGTTTTCATTGACGCGCGTATAAACATCTCCAGCGGCCAATGCCCGGTCCATGTGGTCGATGTTGGCAAAGATATAGGGTAAGCGGACGCCGTAGATGAATGGATCAACCTGCGCAACTGCGCGCACGTCCGAGAGCGAGACTTCAAGCAAACCGGTTGAAACCTGATCAAATTTTTCCGCTTCATTACCGACTGAACCGCGCGGCATTTCACGCACATCCATACCTGCCTCTTTGAGTGCATTGCCAAAAGCGAATGCCCAGTTATACGAGCCTGACGTTTCCAGATCCGGTTTGCTGTCAAGAGCAATTTTGACCTCTGCTGACGCAGATGTGGCCATCGCGAGTAGCGCCGTTAGTGTGAGTGCCTTGAGTTTCATTAGTCGTCCTCCTTTAGGTTTGGCTAGTTCACAGAAAATCCGAACAGGCGTGGCAATGTGAGACTGATTGCGGGCCAATAGACCAGCGCGAGCAACAATAGCACCTGAACGAAAATGAAAGGCAACACAGCGTAAGCCAGCCGCCAGTAATTGAGATTTGTTAGGGCTGATACAACCACAAGGCATTTGCCCAGCGGAGGCGTAATCAAACCAACACACAAGTTGAAACATAGCACGACGCCAAGGTGGATCGGGCTTATGCCTTGCTCCAGTGCTTGGGGTGCAAACAAAGGGATTAGTAGGGTCAACGCCACCGGCGTATCCATGAACATACCCGCTATAAGAAAGACACCGATGAGAAAGAATAGGTACTTTGTCCCAGTCAGTCCGAAAGACTCGACCCAAGTTGCCAAAGCCTGCGACCAGCCCAATTGTCCTGCCAGGTAGCCTAGCACCGAAATTGCTGCAAGAACGATAAAGATTGTGCCAGTCATTTTTGCGGTGGCCTCAACCGCGTCAAAGATCATGCGCCAGTTCAAACCCTTGTAAAACTGGCCAGCCATGAGCGCAAAAAACACAGCAATTGCAGAGCCTTCAGTAGGTGTCGCCAATCCAAAGACAAGCGAACCGAGTATCACCACGGGTAAGCACAAAGCAGGAGCGGCATTGAGCAAGCTGGGCATAAAACGCGGCAAATTCTCAGAAGTTCCTCCCGGATGACCTTTAATCTTCGCGATGGCTGCGTTTAAAAACATTAGCCCTGCTGCAAGAAGCAGCCCAGGGATCACGCCTGCGATAAACAGAGCCGCGACAGAGGCTCCCGTCAAACCGCCATAGATAATCATGATAATTGAAGGGGGGATGATTGGTCCGATCATCGAAGATGCCGCCGTAATAGCACCCGCATAATATGGATCGTAGCCACGCGCCTTCATTTCCGGTACAAATGTACGCGACAAGGCGGCGCTATCGGCAATTGCAGATCCAGAAATACCTGCAAAAAATACGCTGGTCAGAATATTCACATGTCCCAAGCCGCCCCTGAAGCGACCCACGATGGATATGGCAAAATCAATCAGGCTGCGGGTCACCCCTGCGCGGCTCATGATTTCAGCGGTCAGGATAAACAGTGGCATCGCCATAAAAGCAAAAACATCAAGCTGGGCAAAAATACGTTGGGGTAAGATCGAGAGAAACTGCGTCTTGTCGACAGCGACAAAGGTCAGGACAGAGACTGCGCCCATGAGATAGGCAAAGGCCGTGCCACTAATCAGCAGTAGAACAAATATAATCGGGATCAACCACATGTTAAACCGCCGTCCGTATGACACTACTGTTGCT
>JAHEGL010000133.1 GCA_024645145.1 Planktotalea sp. | reverse complement strand
ATCGAGCGAAAACCGAAAGGTTTTGGGCTGTCACATTGTCGCGCCTGGCGCAGGTGAATTGATCCAGCTCGCAGGTATCGCAGTGAAGATGGGCGCAACAAAAGAAGACTTTGACTGCACTGTCGCAGTACATCCGACAATGTCAGAAGAATTGGTAACGATGAAAACACCAACCCGTACGGGTTGAAAATTTGGCAAACCTGACCACTTTACTTGGCATAGGTAGGCCTAACAGACTTAACTAAGGGGAAAAGCTTAAATGGCTGGTAACAACGGCGGCCCATGGGGTGGCGGTGGAAATAACGGATCAGGCGATAATAATCGCGGTTCCGGCAATAATGGTGGCGGACGTCGTCCCGAAGGGGACGGGCCACAGATTCCCGAAATCGATGAGCTGATGAAAAAAGGCCAAGAGCAATTGCGCGTCCTGATGGGCGGTCGCGGTGGCGGCAATGGCGTGAACGGCTCTGGTGGCGGCGACTCTGGCGGACCAGCGTTTACGCGTGGAACTGTTGGACTTGGTGTCGTTGCGGCGGTTGTGCTTTGGGGCATGGCCAGCTTTTACACGGTCAAGCCGGAAGAGCAGTCAGTTGAACTGTTCCTTGGTGAATTCTCCGCGATTGGAAATCCTGGTCTTAACTTCGCACCTTGGCCGTTGGTCACTGCTGAAGTCATTCCGGTGACACGAGAGCAGACCGAAGACATCGGTGTTGGCGCGCGTGGCTCTGAAGCTGGCTTGATGCTGACAGGCGACGAAAACATCGTGGATATCGATTTCCAAGTTGTTTGGAATATCAATGACCCAGCGAAATTCTTGTTCAACCTGCGCGATCCCCAGATGACGATCCGCGCTGTATCCGAATCCGCGATGCGCGAGATTATCGCGCAATCAGAGCTTGCGCCGATCCTCAACAGAGATCGTGCGAGCATTTCGGAACGCTTGGATGATTTGATCCAGAGCACGCTTGATAGCTACGACTCTGGTATGAACGTCGTGCGTGTAAACTTCGACAAAGCCGACCCACCCCAACAGGTGATCGACTCGTTCCGTTCTGTTCAGGCCGCTGAACAGGAACGCGACCGTCTTGAAAAGCAAGCGGATGCTTATGCAAACCGTATTGTCGCCGAGGCACGTGGTGAAGCCGCTCAGGTCTTGGAAGAGGCAGAAGGCTATCGCGCGCGCGTTGTGAACGAAGCAACGGGTGAGGCGTCACGTTTCACGGCGGTTCTTGCAGAGTATGAAAAAGCGCCAGAAGTGACACGCAAACGTCTTTATCTTGAAACGATGGAAGAGGTTCTGGGCCGCGTGGACAAGATTATCTTGGACGAAAACGGTGATGGCGGCCAAGGTGTCGTGCCTTATCTGCCGCTCAACGAGCTGCGTAAAAACACAGCGGGGAGCAACTAATGCGTAAAACTACTTATTTGCTGCCGATTGTCGTGATTGCGATCGCTGGTTTGTTGTCTTCGGTCTTCATCGTGGACGAACGTGAAAAAGGCCTCGTGCTTCAGTTTGGTCGTGTTGTAGACATCAAAGAAGAGCCGGGATTGGCGTTTAAAATCCCTCTGCTTCAAGAGGTTGTGCGCTACGATGACCGTATCTTGAGCCGTGACATTGATCCGCTCGAAGTGACGCCGTTGGATGATCGTCGTTTGGTCGTTGACGCTTTTGCACGCTACCGGATTGCGGACGTTAATCAGTTTCGCCAAGCTGTTGGTGTGGGCGGCATTCCAGTCGCTGAGAACCGTCTCGACAGTATTTTGCGTGCGCAAACGCGTGAAATTCTGGGTTCTGTTACATCCAACGATATTCTGAGCACAGACCGTGCTGCGCTTATGTTGCGTATCCGTAATGGTGCGATTGCAGAAGCGCGTGGACTTGGCCTTGAAGTGATCGACGTGCGTTTGAAGCGGACGGACCTTCCTTCAGAGAACCTTGAATCCACATTCGCACGTATGCGAGCAGAACGTGAGCGGGAAGCCGCGGACGAGATCGCGCGTGGTAATGAGGCTGCACAGCGTGTGCGTGCTTTGGCGGATCGTACTCAGGTAGAGATCGTTTCTGATGCGCGTCGCGACAGCGAAATCACACGAGGTGAAGCAGACGCCGAGCGTAACGCAATTTTTGCGAATGCGTATGGAGCGGATCAAGAATTCTTTGAATTCTACCGCTCGCTTGAGGCGTACCGCGGTGCGCTGCAAGGCAACAACTCGACGATGGTTCTGTCGCCTGACAGCGACTTCTTTAACTATCTGAAGTCTGACCAGAAATCGGAGTAAACACATGTTTGCCAACATTTTATTGGCAATCGGTTTGGTCTTGATCATTGAGGGGCTGGTGTACGCACTGGCCCCTTCGCTTGTTGAAGACTTGCTTGAAGTCTTGAAAAATCTCTCGCTGGAGATGCGCCGCACGTTTGGGTTTTTAGTGCTTGTGCTTGGCGTGTGCTTCTTGCTGGCCGCGCGCGCCATGGGAGCGGTCTGAAACATTTTCGTCGTTTTCGCCTGAATCGTTCACTTAATCTTCACATACGCTTGAAACACTGAAACGAGATTTGCGTTGCACAGAAAGCTACCTAGATAGATGGTGAGTATAAAAGCCAGTGTCACCGACTGATCTGGCACAGGCTCGGACCAAATAAGGAGGTCTTTCTAAAATGTCTCAGGCAATTGCTCTCTCACAAGACACACAACGCGAAAACCGCAAAGCGCTTTCATGGGCGCTGGCGATGGGGCTTAGCGTTGCGTTGCTCTTATTACAAACACTCAGCGCTGCCGCGCGCGGCGCACCCGAAAGCTTTGCTGATTTGGCTGAAAAGATTAGCCCGGCGGTGGTGAATATCACCACGTCCACAACCGTCGCTCGCAACACTGCGCCGCGTGGAGTTGTCCCAGAGGGATCCCCATTCGAGGATTTCTTTCGCGAATTTCAAGATCGTAATCGCGGCGGCAATGGCGGTGATCGTCCTCGCCGCTCCTCGGCGCTTGGTTCTGGTTTCGTCATTTCGGAAGACGGATTTGTTGTCACCAACAATCACGTCATTGAAGGCGCGGATGAAATCCTGATCGAGTTCTTTGAAGGCATGGAATTGCCAGCAACAGTAATTGGTACCGACCCCAACACAGATATCGCCCTATTGAAGGTGGAGGCAGAAACGCCGCTGTCTTTCGTGAGCTTCGGCGACAGCGACGTATCGCGCGTGGGGGACTGGGTCATGGCCATGGGTAACCCACTTGGTCAGGGCTTTTCTGTCTCCGCGGGTATCGTTTCTGCGCGCAACCGCGCTTTGAGCGGATCTTATGATGACTACATCCAGACCGACGCTGCGATCAACCGCGGCAACTCTGGTGGCCCTTTGTTCAATATGGACGGTGATGTGATCGGCGTAAACACTGCGATCCTTTCCCCGAACGGAGGTTCCATCGGTATCGGTTTTTCCATGGCATCCAATGTGGTGGTGCGCGTTGTCGATCAGCTCAAGGAGTTCGGCGAAACGCGTCGCGGCTGGCTTGGTGTGCGTATCCAAGACGTGACCGATGATGTTGCAGAAGCGATTGGCTTGGAAACAGCAGCCGGTGCTTTGGTGACTGATGTGCCCGAGGGCCCGTCAGCAGAGGCTGGTATCAAAGCCGGTGATGTCATCATGAGTTTTGATGGCAAAGACGTAGAAGATACACGGTCTTTGGTTAAAACTGTTGGCAATACGCAGGTTGGTAAAGCGGTGCGCGTCGTCGTATTTCGGGACGGCAAGACAGAAACGCTCAAAGTTACTTTGGGACGTCGCGAAGAAGCTGAAAATGCGGTCCCTGCATCTCAGCCTGCTGAACCTGAAGAGCCCGCTCAGTCAGATATCCTGGGTCTCACAGTGTCAGAAATCACGGATGAGCTGCGTGAGCAATTGGAACTAGCATCAGGCGCAAGTGGTCTTGTTGTTCAGGACGTTGATGAGACAAGCAAAGCATTCGAAAAAGGATTGCGCGCTGGTGATTTGATCACCGAGGCGGGTCAACAGAAGCTTGAAAGCATCGATGATTTAAACAAGCAAATCGACGCGGCTCGTGAAGCAGGACGTAAATCCTTGCTCCTTCTTGTGCGCCGTTCCGGTGATCCACGCTTTGTCGCTCTTAGCCTGTCTGACAGCTAAGTCGACCCTCGAAACAGTGAAAAGGCCTCGCACATGCGGGGCCTTTTTTGTTTAATCTTCGAGATCCAAATCGTAAGCGATCAATCCAAGCTTACGCGCCGCAGCGAGCGAAAGTATGGAGCTATCAAGTCCTTTAGGTGCTTGATACTTGCGGATCGCACCACGGGTGCGTGTATCGATGTATCCAGACACGCTTCCACGGTAATGGCCACGTGCTTTGAGCGCACGCTGAAGCGTTTCAACAAATTCGACAGTCAACACTGGCGCGCAAGGCGTTTCAAACCAGAGCTCTCGGCGTTTTTTGACAATACGTTGCGAGGTTTCCGTTTTGTAAACCGCTGTCGCGCTCACAGTGCCGTCCGTTCGAATCTCTGGTGGTTGCAACTGGATTTGATGGGTCACTGTTTCTAGCTCAGCAGGGGTTACGTGCTTGCCCCAGCAGCTGCCTTCTTTAGCACCCGGAGGAGGGGTTGAGTGTGTATAAACCAAATCCGGCTCATCGTTGAACGCGGCTTTGGTCACGGTTTCTAAAGGTGCCGAACAACTCGCGAGAAGACACAGCGCAGCCACGCCGCCGGCGCGGCGTATCACCGCAAAACGCGGGAGTGCGTAGGGGATGTAATGCATCGCGCCTGTCTCACTGCTTGCCGTCTTTGTGACGATCTATGATTTTCATAACGCTTTTTTTACCGCAGGCGTAGCGAACAGATGAAAGACTAGAGCGAGTGCGGCTCTAAAGATGCGAACAATGACGCAAATGGGACTGGAACGCTTGCGCCTGTGTGTTTAGACAAGCGTAAGACATCAGTTAAGGATAGATAAAATGGCTAAAATTACTTATATCGAGCACGGCGGCAAAGAGCATGTTGTTGACGTTGCAAACGGGATGACGGTCATGGAAGGCGCGCGTGACAACAATATTCCCGGAATCGAAGCTGACTGCGGCGGCGCTTGCGCATGCTCAACTTGCCATGTTTACGTGGACGCAGCTTGGGTTGAAAAGCTACCAGCCAAGGATGACATGGAAGTCGATATGCTTGATTTCGCATTTGAGCCAGATGAAACGCGCTCGCGTTTGACATGTCAGGTCAAGGTCACAGACGCACTTGATGGTCTGGTTGTTCAGATGCCTGAAAAGCAAATCTAATGCGGATCCGCGCGTTTTGTTTAGCTCTGATCTGTGCTTCACCTGTTTTTGCAGGTGTTAAGGAAGCGCGCTGTTCGGAGACAACAACACGCTATGCGCACGGTATATTGGGCGACGCCATTGAGTTCAGCGCGCTCGAAATCGTGACTGATGCAGGCAAATCAATTACGATGCGTTTGCCTGCAACCCGTGTTTTTGAAGACTAGAACCACGACTTGTCGATGTGGACCTTGATGGCGACGCTGAGATTGTCGTGATCGAAAGCAGCACAACTCAAGGCGCGCGTTTGGCGATTTACGATGAAAGCGGCCTCGTTTCTGCGACGCCTTACATCGGGCGCACGAACAGATGGCTTGCCCCTCTTGGCGCTGCAGATCTGGATGGGGATGGCGCAATCGAGCTTGCTTATATTGACCGTCCGCATCTTGCGAA
>JAHEGL010000129.1 GCA_024645145.1 Planktotalea sp. | reverse complement strand
TGCAGTGTTGGATAATTTGACAAAGGGCAGCAGTGGGCAGGCCTTGCAGAACGCAAATCTGATGTTAAATCTTTCTGAAACGGATGGGCTTATGCTCGCACCGTGTTTTCCTTAACGGCTCGGAGTTCTCGATATGGCAATGACAGGTCTCAAGAAAAAGCGGCGTATTCAGATTGTGGTGCTCGCGACAGTTGCGCTCGCCTTGTCGACGGCTCTTATCGGTTACGCAATGCGTGACGGGATCAACTTGTTTCGCGCACCAAGCCAGATCATTGCCGAACCGCCACAGCCTAATGAAGTGTTTCGTATCGGCGGTCTTGTCGAAGAAGGGTCCATCGAACGCGGTGTTGGCGAGGTCATTCGTTTTTCAGTAACCGATGGTGGCGCGAGCATTCCAGTGACGTATACTGGGATGCTGCCTGATCTATTTGAGGAAAACCAGGGGATGGTAGGGCAAGGAAAATATATTAACGGCGTCTTTGAAGCTTCTGAAATCCTTGCCAAACATGAAGAAACCTACATGCCCAAAGAGGTTGTCGATGCGCTCAAAGCGCAAGGCGTTTATCAAGAGCCTGACGCCTAAGCGCGCGGCCCTCTAAGGAAGCATTAACCAACTATCCCGCATTTTCAGCTAAGTTTGGAAGTGGGGGAATGGCAAATGCCAGCGGTTAAAAACGAAGACGTGCGCGCGCTTGCCGCTGAGATTGTTCAGCGCGAAGGGGGCTACGTCTATGACCCTAGCGATCCAGGTGGTGCCACGAAGTTTGGCGTGACTATTCACACTATGCGCCGACTTGGACTTGATCAGAACGGTGATGGCAGTGTGACAAGCGCGGATGTAAAACGATTAAGCCAAGCACAGGCGATGGATATATTCATTCTGCACTACTTTGACAAACCGAGCATCGCACAGCTACCGCAAGTGTTGCAAGCGAGCGTGTTTGACATGTTTGTGAACGCAGGCAGCAATGCGGTGAAGATCTTACAGCGATTATTCATCAAAATGGGATTTGAATGCGTCGTTGACGGTGCGATTGGACCACAAACAATTGCAGTGGCTGTGCGCGCCAATGAAGCTGCGCGCGCATACTTAAGCGATGCCTATGCGATTGAGCGACGCAATTATTATTTCCGATTGGCCGATAAGCGAAGTGCCAGTCGAAAATACGCGCGCACGCGAGCAGGAGGTAAAGGCGGTTGGATCACCCGTGCAGAGAGTTTCATGTCTGTGAAATATCACCTCAGCACCCAACAATTTCAGCAAAGGATCGCAAAATGGGCTTGATTGATCGCCTTTTTGGACTGGTTTTTGGCGGCGGGAACAACTTGATCCGCGACACGGCCGAAGTTTTTGTCGAAAACGCCGAAAAGGGGACCGCGCGCGAGGCCGTCATGCGTGGCGATGCACTAGCGCAATTCGCGGGCGAGTTTGCGGTTCAACAGCGCGGGTTATTTGATCGTTTTGTGGATGCGCTGAATCGCATTCCAAGACCGGCAATGGCGATTGGTACGCTTGGGTTGTTCGTTTCCGCAATGATGGACCCGATTTGGTTTGCATCGAGTATGCAAGGAATTGCGCTGGTGCCTGAACCGCTTTGGTGGCTTCTTGGCGCGATCGTGTCATTTTATTTTGGCGCGCGGCACCAACGCAAAAATGAACAGTTTCAGAAGCAGATAGCAGCGTCTTTGGCGCATACACCAACTGTGATGCGAAATATTAAAGCTTTGGATGCGACGAATGACGCCGTACCTGCATCGTCGAAGTCAGATCAAACCGATCAGGTGGAGCACACTGCCTATCCAAATAATGCAGCTCTTAAGGATTGGGCAAAAATGCGCGACTAAACCCGCGACAATGTGAACCGTAATTCCGTTCGAAAACTATTGGCGACGGGCAGGGCGCGCCCTATAGTTTGCGGTATGATTATAGAGCTCGGACATTTCGCCCTCATCCTCGCCTTTTTGATCGCAATCGTGCAAGCGGTTGTGCCTTTAATAGGTGCCCATAAACACTGGTACGGCTGGATGGCCGTGGCTGAACCTGCTGCGAAAATGCAGTTTTTGTTCACCGCATTTGCCTTTGCCGCGCTCACATACGCCTTTGTGACCTCTGACTTTTCGTTGCGCCTTGTCTGGCTGAATTCGCATTCGGCCAAGCCAATGCTCTACAAAATCAGCGGCGTTTGGGGCAACCACGAAGGATCAATGCTCCTTTGGGTGCTTATCCTGACATTGTTTGGCGCATCTGCGGCTTGGTTTGGGGAAAATCTCCCACCAACTTTGCGCGCACGGGTCTTGGCGATCCAATCAGCCGTCGCTGTCGCGTTCTTTGCCTTCATCCTTTTCACATCGAACCCATTCTTGCGCCTTGCGGTACCACCGTTTGACGGTCAAGATCTGAACCCGTTGTTGCAAGACCCCGGTTTGGCGTTCCATCCGCCCTTCCTCTACCTCGGGTATGTTGGCCTATCTATGGCCTTTTCATTCGCCGTGGCAGCTTTGCTTGAAGGACGCGTAGATGCCGCTTGGGCGCGTTGGGTCCGTCCTTGGACACTGGCTGCGTGGGTATTCCTCACAATCGGCATCGGTCTGGGCTCGTGGTGGGCCTATTATGAACTGGGTTGGGGTGGCTTCTGGTTCTGGGATCCTGTCGAGAACGCATCGTTCATGCCATGGCTTCTGGCAGCTGCTTTACTGCACTCTGCTATCGTAGTTGAAAAACGCGAGAGCCTGAAAAGCTGGACAATTTTACTGGCCATTCTCGCCTTTGGTTTCTCTCTCATCGGTACGTTCATCGTCCGCTCTGGTTTGCTTACATCTGTGCATGCCTTCGCCAACGATCCCGAGCGCGGTGTCTTTATTCTGATGATCCTTGCCTTCTTCACCGGAGGGGCGCTGATCCTATTCGCGATGCGTGCATCTGTGATGGAAGCGAAAGGCGTATTCAGTGTCGTTAGTCGCGAAAGCGCGCTTGTGAGCAACAATATCTTGCTAGCAGTGTCGTGTTTCGTGGTCTTCGTCGGAACACTTTGGCCAATGTTTTCAGAGATGTTCTTTGATCGCAAACTCTCTGTCGGACCACCTTTCTTCAACATGGCGTTCACGCCCTTCATGATTGTTCTGGGTCTGATTTTGCCGATTGGATCAACTCTTGCCTGGAAGCGTGGCAAGATTGGTCAAGCCGCTTATCAAATGCGCTATGTGTTCGGGCTCGCGTTGGCTTTGGCGCTATTGGTTTGGGTCATGCAAACGGGTCGCTCCCTGATGGGGCCGATTGGCTTGTTCTTAGGAGCATGGATGGTCTTAGGCGCAGCGCTTGACCTTTGGATGCGTGCACAGCGTAAATGGAACCGCTTGCTGCGCCTTCCACGCGCAGATTGGGGCAAATCTGTCGCCCATGGAGGTTTGGGTGTGACGATGTTTGGTATCGCTGGATTGCTCGCTTGGCAGGTTGAGGATATTCGCGTTGCCAAGATTGATGAACCATTCACAGTCGGGCAATTCGAACTTGAATTGAAGGGCGTTGATCGTGTTGAAGGGCCCAACTATCTCTCAACGATGGGCAATGTCGTTTTGCGCCGTGACGGCGTTGAGCTTGCGGTTTTGAACCCTGAAAAACGCAATTATCCGGTGGCAAAAATGCCAACGACCGAAGCCGCGATTGATTATCGCTTCTTGCGCGATGTTTATGTCGTGATCGGGGACCCGCAGCAGGGTGGTGGATGGACGTTACGCACCTACATCAAACCGCTCGCGAATTGGATTTGGGCCGGAACGTTGCTTATGGCTTTGGGCGGTTTCTTAAGCCTCTCTGATCGTCGCTTCCGCGTCGCTGCCGGCGCACGCCGCCGTCGCCAAGCGCAAGTGCCAGCGGAATGAAGCACGCGTTCGCTGTAATACTGATGCTCACCGCGCTCCCTTTGAGCGCGGTGCAGCCTGACGAAGTGCTCGATGATCCGGTGTTAGAGCAGCGCGCACGCGAACTTTCTAAAGGGCTGCGCTGTCTTGTGTGTCAAAACGAATCCATTGACGAAAGCGAAGCACCACTGGCCCGTGACTTGCGCCTTTTAGTGCGTGACCGTTTGGTGGTTGGCGACAGCGATGACGAAGCAATTGCGTTTATTGTTGATCGGTACGGTGAATATGTGCTGCTTCGACCCACCGTCACAGGCTCCAACTGGTTGCTTTGGGCTGCGGGTCCGCTCATGCTGTTTTTAGCCGGTGGGGTTGGTTTCGGTTATTTGCGCACACGACAAAGCGCAGATGAGCCGGACGTGATAGCGCTGAGCGACACGGAAAAGAACAGACTGGCGGAGTTGCTCAAAGACGAGTGACGCCGCCCCGTCTAGAAGATGAGGACGAGCATGGATTACCAAACGATCACATACGCAGTCGCGGATAATATCGCGGTTATAACTTTGAATCGTCCTGATGTGATGAATGCACTCAGCACCCAAATGCGTGCCGAAATCACAGATGCGGTGCGCACTGGCGGGCGCGAAGCACGTTGCGTTGTATTAACGGGTGCGGGACGCGCGTTCTGTTCCGGCCAGGATCTAGGGGATCGCGCAAACGCGAGTAACATCGATCTGGAACGCACCCTGCGCGATGAATATCAGCCCATGCTCGCTGCGATTACCGACTGTCCTGTTCCAACAATCAGCGCAGTCAACGGTGCTGCTGCTGGGGCAGGTGCTAACCTTGCACTCGGTGCGGATGTGGTGATCGCGTCCGAAAAGGCGTTTTTCATGCAAGCGTTCACCAAGATCGGGTTGATCCCTGATGCAGGTGGGACGTATTTCATGCCGCGCCAAATGGGCATGGCCAAAGCAATGGGGGCTGCTCTGTTCGCAGACAAGATTTCCGCGACACAAGCAGAGCGTTGGGGCATGATCTGGGAAGCCGTCCCAGAGGCCGAATTCGCTCAAATATGGAAAGCGCGCGCAACGCATCTCGCCAACGGTCCAACGGCGGCTTATGCAGAGGCGAAAACAGCGATCCGTGCGTCGTTCGATAATTCGCTTGAAGAGCAACTGACCCTAGAGGCGAAACTCCAAGGTAAATGTGGTCAAACACGTGACTTTAAAGAGGGTGTTCTTGCATTCCTTGATAAACGCACGGCAGACTTTGAGGGGCGCTAAGCTCAATCGCTTCCTCTCACCAAAAATATCCCGGGTGAGGCTCAGCTTTGCTGAGACGAGGGCAGAGCCTTTAACAAACTTAAAGTGCTGGAAATTAGTGCAGGTTTCTGTTGCCAGGTACCTGCGAACCCCGCCTTAAGTCGCTAAACCTAAGGAGTTAAGTTTCAGAAGCTGAAACTGCTTACGCAGCCATCGCTACTGGAGCACGATTGTCATTTGCAATTGTACATTTTGGGCCGATACGGTGGCACCCAGCCGAAACAAAGCTAACCCCTTTAGACGTTCGTCGATCCTATTTCGACCCCCTCCGCCGTCAAATGAACGGGTGATTGGTGGAGTCGCCGGGTACCGCCCCCGGGTCCGAACCGCTTATTACGAGCGCGTTTATGTCCATAGTCCTTGCGGACATTTCATATATAGGAAGGGCTTAGAGGTTTGCCAAGAGAAGATACGCGGCAGGGCCAGCTTCCAACGCAAAATAAAGCATGGCTTTCTTGAAAGGGGGCTTGTCCAGAAAGATCGACAGCAAGCGCCCGATTGCAGCACCTGTGTAGGCGACACCAAGCATGGCGTAAGCCATGGGCAG
>JAHEGL010000123.1 GCA_024645145.1 Planktotalea sp. | reverse complement strand
ATGCGCCGCTCGTTTTGATCTAAGGCGAAAACGGGCCTTCGCGTGTATCCGAAAGCCCGCCTTCTTTCATGTCGCCAAAGGCTTAGCGGTTGCCAAGAACGCGGTCACGCTGTGCGACGTAGAAGCCGTCAGACTTACCAATCCAAGAAGAGCTAGACGCCATGGACTCTTCGAAGCTTGCGCGTGTTTTCGCAAAGATTTCGTCGCCCATGTTCTCGTCCATGACTTCTGCGGACGCTTTACCGAATGCATCCCAAACGTCGTCAGAGAACTGAAGAACCTTAACGCCCTGAGACTGAAGACGTGCAAGCGCAGCACCGTTGTTTGCAAGTGTCTCAGACAGCTGCAAGTGCGTTGTCGCCATACATGCGTTGGAGATGATCGCCTGATGCTGTGGTGACAGATCGTTGTAAACGTCGAGGTTTACACCAGCCGCAAGGCCTGAACCTGGCTCGTGGAAGCCCGCAGCATAGTAGACTTTTGCAACTTCTTGGAAGCCGGCGCGCTCGTCAGCCATTGGGCCAACCCACTCAAGACCGTCCAAAGCACCAGAAGACAACGCCTGATACAATTCACCACCTGGGATGTTCTGAACAGATGCGCCCAGCTTACCAAGTACTTTGCCACCAAGACCCGGCATACGGAACTTCAAACCGTTGAAATCAGCCGCGGAAGCAATTTCATTGCGGAACCAACCACCAGACTGGGAACCGGAGTTACCTGCAAGGAAGGACTTCAGGTTGAAGATCTCGCCAAGCTCAGAGTGCAGCTCATGGCCGCCGCCGTGGTGGTACCAGTTTGTCAGCTCTTGCGCTGTGCCACCGAATGGAACGGCTGTGAAATACGCGTACGCTGGGTGCTGACCGATGAAGTAATAGTCCGCAGAGTGATACATGTCTGCCTGACCGGAAGACACAGCGTCAAACACTTCAAGCGCACCAACCAGCTCGCCCGGTGCTTTCTTGTCGATGGTCAATTGACCGTCAGACATCGCGCCAACCATTTCCTGCAGGTATGTTGCCGCGTCATCAAGAACCGCAAAGCCGCGTGGCCAAGACTGAACCATAGTCAAAACGCGCTTGCCCTGTGCGTAAGCTGGAGCCGCGAGTGTTGCCGCTGCAGTTGCCGTGCCGCCAAGTGCGGATGTTTTTAGAAAAGAACGACGATCCATTTAGAATCCTCCCAAGATTAGTGATGCGCGAAAGGTCAAGATAGATCGGCCCTCCCAGCGCGGATCGTTTCAAGTACCGGAAAACTACTGAGCTAACTGCGAAAGCGAAATACCAAGTTATGCGTAGATTGGTCGTTTTTTCATCTTTATTAGCGATAAACGCCTTATATTTTGTGTGGTATTGAACCAAGCATGCAGCGCGTTCAAATCCATGTCGATTCTTTATCGCTTTGATTCGCACCCGATTCGCCCTTAGCAGAAAGACATGATGCGCCCCGTTTCTGATCGATTTAGCTACCAGCAAAAATTGTTCCTTTTGGGAACCGTTCCATTGATCCTGGCGGTTGCCTTGATCTCTTTGATCGTGGCGTATCAATCGCGACAATTGGCGGATCGTGAAATCGCAACGCTGGAGCAAACGTTGATCGACGCCAAAAAAGACGAGCTACGCAACTATGTTACGCAAGCTCGCAACGGCTTTTACTTCATCTATGGCAGCGCGCCCCCTGATGATGAGGATGCCAAACAGCGGGTCAAACAAATTCTAGCCGCGATGATCTACGGCGAAGAAGGCAGTTTTTTCGTTTACGAATACGACGGCACCAATCTTGTCAGCCCCCGCGACACGCGCCTAATCAACGGCAACTGGAGCGGCCTGAAAGATAGCGAAGGCACGCCTATCGTCGATGAACTGATCCGCATCGCGCGCTCTGGTGCGGGCTATCACAGCTATCTTTGGCCAAAACCATCAACAGGTGAGCCCGCGCGCATGATCACTTACGTGACCAGCTTTCCAAGCTGGCAATGGGCGGTCGGGACAGGTGTCTTTATCGATGATGTTATTGCCACTGTTGCGTCGAGCCGCGCACAGGTCGAAGCGCGCACCCGCAGTACGTTTTTATATATTGGTGGCATTACCTTAGCAGCGCTTCTTACAGTGTTTGGCTCTGGTCTTTTGCTTAATATCCGCGAACGTCGTTTGGCCGACACAAAACTTAAAGCCCTGACCCAGCGCGTGTTTGATGCACAAGAAGAAGAGCGCGGGCGCGTCGCACGCGAACTGCATGATGGGATCAGTCAAACATTGGTCGGCATTCGCTATGCCTTGGACGTCACCCGCCGTCAGCTCGGGCTGAATAAGCGCGAAGTTCCGAAAACGCTGGATCAAGGGATCGAAGGGCTCGCGAGTGCCATTCAGGAAATTCGCAGCATCAGCCGTGACTTGCGTCCGGGCGTTCTGGATGACCTTGGCCTTGGCCCCGCCCTCAAGGCTTTGACAGATGATTTCACCGCACGCACTGGCATGACTTCGGAGTTTTCCACGGTCGTGTTTCGCAATCGCCTTGATGCCGATGCGAAAATCGCACTTTACCGTATCGCGCAAGAGGCACTGACCAACATCGAACGCCATGCGGAGGCGAGCCATGTTAAACTGTCTTTGCGTGGTGATAGACTTGGCGCAATCCTTACGATCTCTGACAACGGTCAGGGATTGGAAGAAGGCCGCAAACAGGCCGACACCTCCCCGCGCGGCGGCATCGGCCTTCGCAATATGCAAGAACGGATGGAACAGTTAAACGGGACGTTCACAGTGACCAGCGACAGCAAAGGCACCACAGTACAAGCCCGGGCGCCATTAAGCCATATGTTACCCCCTGATCCATACACCAGTAAAACAGCCGCTGAACCAGAGGATGCAGCAACATGAGCACACGCGTTGCAATTATTGACGATCACCCCATGGTCGCTGAGGGCATTCGTGCCATTTTGGAGAGCTTTGACGACATTGATGTCGTTGCGACCTATTCATCCGGTCAAGAAATCATCGACAATGCCGCATCCCTTGCGCCTGACGTGATCCTTCTTGATTTGAATATGCCTGGCATGAACGGGCTGGTCGTGATGGAAATCTTGCTGGAATCCCATCCCGATATGCGCATTCTAGTGTTAAGCATGCACGACAGCCCTGAATACATCAGCACAGCATTAAGCCATGGCGCGATGGGATATGTTCTGAAAGACGTCCCAACGGAGGAAATCAAAACCGCGATT
Organism: Planktotalea sp.; assembly: GCA_024645145.1. Lineage (GTDB taxonomy): Bacteria > Pseudomonadota > Alphaproteobacteria > Rhodobacterales > Rhodobacteraceae > Planktotalea. Next base: position 2,525 of record JAHEGL010000123.1, on the reverse strand, counting down.
GATACGGTTATGACCGGACAACGCTATATGTGCACTGGTGCGCGTGGCTCTCTTGTACCTGAAAGTGGTGCTGAAACACGCGAAGCCCTGACGGGGCGTGAACAAACGGTACTATTGCAGCTTGCCAAGGGGCGCTCCAATAAAGAAGTCGCTGCTGCACTCGACATTTCTGTGCGCACAGTTGAGACGCATCGAAAGAATATCAAACGCAAGCTTGGCATTTCATCGACTGCTGGCTTGACCCGTTACGCGATGGAGCATGGCGTATTGCAAGGCACAGGCGCTTTCTTGTGAGCCGGATAATCTTGCTGAACAAACCGTTTGGCGTTCTTTCTCATTTCACGGACAAAGGGCTGGAGGGATCCAAACGCCCCACTTTGTCCGCGTTCGTCGACGTGCCAGATGTGTATCCCGCAGGTCGTTTGGATCGCGACAGCGAAGGGTTGCTGGTGCTCACCGACGATGGGAAGTTACAGGCGCAGATCGCCGACCCAAAATTCAAGAAACCCAAAACCTATTTGGTCATGGTCGAACGCATCCCCGATGCAGCTGCATTGCAAGTCTTGCGCGATGGCGTGACGTTGAAAGACGGTAAAACCCGCCCCGCAGCGGTCGAACGCATTGATCCACCGGAGTTGTGGGAGCGCGACCCACCTGTGCGGTATCGCAAATCAGTGCCAGATTGCTGGATCAAACTCACCATAACTGAAGGACGTAACCGACAAGTACGCCGCATGACCGCTGCGGTTGGACATCCGACGTTGCGCCTTGTGCGCTGGTCCGTTGGCGACTGGAACCTTGATGGAATCGCCAGTGGGACGTGGCGAGAGACGTGAAAAATCAAAAAACACGCTGAAATCTTGCGGTAAATCCAAGTTGTGTCGCAAAACTCTAGATCGGCGCAATAAATGAAAAGAAAAACCGCAATACTGGACACTTTTCCACAAAACGCCTGTTGACGCTCCTTTTTAACAAACATAGTGTCCTTGCACGCAAAGAGGAGCGATCAGCAATGACCGACGTCGTCGTCATTCTAATGAGACAGCGCATGGAGCCTTAACGGCAGCCCGTGAGGGAACCCATGCGCCCCCGCCATTTGGACGGGGGCTTTTTTTTTGTGTAACGAATTTGAACGCCTAAAAGATGGAGACAGGCGCATGGCCCAGAAAATGACCGGTGCGGAAATGGTAATCAAAGCTCTGAAGGATCAGGGCGTCGATACCGTCTTTGGATATCCAGGTGGCGCGGTCCTACCGATTTACGATGCGATCTTTCAGCAAAATGACATCCGCCACGTGCTTGCGCGCCATGAACAAGGTGCTGTGCATGCGGCCGAAGGCTATGCCCGCTCTACAGGCAAACCCGGCGTATGTCTTGTAACGTCTGGTCCAGGTGCTACCAACGCAGTCACTGGCCTGACAGATGCTTTGATGGACAGCATTCCGCTTGTTGTTTTGACGGGTCAGGTGCCGACGTTTATGATCGGCTCTGATGCTTTCCAAGAGGCTGATACAGTTGGTATCACACGTCCTTGCACGAAACATAACTGGCTGGTGAAAGAAACGTCTGAACTTTCAAGCACCCTGCATGAGGCCTTCCATGTTGCAACAACAGGCCGTCCAGGCCCTGTTCTCATCGATATTCCTAAGGATGTTCAGTTTGCAACGGACAAGTACACACCTCCTGCAAAAGCAGATCTTGGGCATTACCAGCCTCAGGTTAAAGGCGATCTAGAGACGATTACAGAACTCGTTGAAGCCATCGAGAAAGCCGAGCGCCCAATCTTCTATACAGGTGGCGGCGTTATCAACTCTGGTCCGGCGGCAAGCCAACTCCTGCGCGAACTTGTTGGAGCGACGGGCTTTCCAATCACATCCACTTTGATGGGTCTTGGGTGTTATCCGGCATCTGGCGAAAACTGGCTGGGTATGCTTGGCATGCACGGTCTTTATGAAGCCAACATGGCGATGCACGGCTGTGATCTGATGATCAACATAGGTGCGCGTTTTGATGACCGTATCACCGGCGTTTTAGACGCGTTCAGCCCAAACAGCAAAAAAGCGCATATCGATATTGATCCCTCCTCCATCAACAAAGTGATCCGCGTTGAAATGCCGATTGTTGGGGATGTGGGACATGTTCTTGAGGACTTGCTGAACGTTTGGAAAGCGCGTGGTCGCAAGACCAACTCTGCTGCGGTCAAAAAGTGGTGGGGTCAGATTGAAGAATGGCGCAAAGTTGACTGCCTGAAGTTTGAACAAAAAGGCAAGATCATCAAACCACAATACGCCCTTGAGCGTCTTGAAGCGCTGACAAAGAAGCACGATCGCTACATCACCACCGAAGTGGGTCAACACCAGATGTGGGCTGCACAATACCTAGGCTTTGAAGATCCGAACCGCTGGATGACATCCGGTGGCTTGGGCACGATGGGCTATGGCTTCCCTGCCTCTATCGGTGTTCAAATGGCCCACCCCGAAGCGTTGGTGATCAACGTGGCTGGTGAAGCAAGCTGGCTGATGAAT
>JAHEGL010000114.1 GCA_024645145.1 Planktotalea sp. | reverse complement strand
TGACAGCCAAATCTGCTTTCAACGCCTTAGTTGGCGTTTGGTTTTCGACCACGCCAATAACGTTGGTGCGCACTGTATTTGCACCCTCTGGCGCGTGAATCTCAAACGCTTTAGCAGTTTTTGCATAGCCCATGTGCACTGTATTGCGCGCATGATCAGGCCATTCAAAGTGTGGCACTCCGCTTCGCAAACCCCGTTTCGTGCAATAGTTTCACCGCGCGCAATGACATGCTCAATCGGGAGCGTTGTCAGGTTAGAGCTGAGAATAACATAGGCGCGGCGACCCGGAGCGATAGAGCCTAACTCGCGTTCTAACCCGAAATGTGTCGCCGTGTTGATCGTTGCCATTTGCAGAGCAATCACAGTATCACAGCCGCACGCGATAGCATGGCGCACAACGCGGTTCATATGACCTTCATTTACAATGGTGCCGGAATGGCTGTCGTCGGTGCATAGTATAAAGCTGCGTGGATCGAGCCCCTTTTGTGTCACCGCGGTAATCTGGCTTTCCACATCATACCAAGCGGACCCCAATCGCATCATGTGTCGCATCCCTTGCCGCACACGCGCAATGGCGTCAGCTTCACATGTCCCTTCGTGATCATCTGCCGGACCACCTGCCGCATAGGCATGAAAGGCATTGCCCAGATCGGGCGATGCATAATGCCCACCGACAGTTTTACCTGCGTCCTGCGTTGCCGCAATTTCTGCGAGCGTTTGCGCATCACCGTTCACAACGCCGGGGAAATTCATCATCTGACCGAGGCCAATGATGCCGGGCCATTGCATCGCTTCAGCGACGTCGTCGGCTGAGATTTCAAATCCGGTGGTTTCCAATCCTGGCGCAGAAGGCGCGCAAGACGGCATTTGTGTGAAGATGTTGATGGGTTCGTTAATGCTTCGTCATGCATCATGCGCACACCCTTGAGACCAAGCACATTGGCGATTTCATGCGGATCCGTGAACATAGACGTTGTGCCATGCGGTATCACTGCGCGCGCGAACTCTGCGGGGGTGAGCATACCGCTCTCGATGTGCATGTGCCCGTCGCAAAGACCGGGGATCATATAGCGACCCGCTGCTTGGATCACCTTTGTATCTGGCCCGATGCAATGAGATGCATCTGGTCCGCAATACGCAAAACGCCCATCTGCAATCGCGAGGTCGTGGTTTTCAAGGCATTCGCGGGTGTGCACGTTCACCCAAATACCGCCTTGAATAACAAGGTCTGCTGCTGCGCGTCCTGCGGTAACGGCGACCAGTCGCGGCGCGCTTTGCGCCCAAGTTTTTAAATTCGTTTAGTTCATGTGCAAAGTTGACATGAGCCAGAGGGATGTTCAAGCATCTGATTGAATGTCCAAGGGAGCGGGCGAAGATGGACTATGAGACAGTTGGTGCTGCCGAGTTTGGCGCGTCCCTGAAGGGATTGGGTTTGAACATTTTGGTGCGTGATGTGATTGTGCAAGCGCACTTCTTAAGCGAAGTCTTTGGTGTCAAAGCCCATCGTGTGTCTGCAGATTTTGCGATCATGACCTATGAGGACCAAGTGTTTCAGCTCCACGGTGATAGCACGTATCACTCGCATCCTTTGCCATCCTTGATGCCCGAATCCGGTCCACGTGGTGGCGGTGCGCAATTTCATCTGTTTGCGACAGATCCTGACATTGCTGCGCGCAAAGCCGAAGCGCTGGGCAGGCATGTTCTGCAAGAGCCGAAAAACAAACCGCACGGATTACGCGAAGCCTTTATCCTGTGCGAAAACGGATATGCATGGGTGCCGTCGCGTGTGCTTACTCAGGAAGAAAGAGATCTACAATGAACGCAAATGCACGCCCGAACATGGATCATTGGCAAGAACGCGTTGATCTCGCTGCGGCCTTTCGCTGGACTGCACGTTTGAACATGCATGAAGCGGTCGCGAACCATTTTTCATTATCCATTAACGATGAAGGCACGCGGTTCTTGATGAATCCGAACCAGGTTCATTTCAGTCGCATCAAAGCATCCGATCTCATTATCGTGGACGCGAATGATCCTGAAACTTTGAAAGGTCCTGATGCACCGGATCCGACGGCTTGGGGTTTGCACGGCGGTATGCATCGTCACTGTCCGCACGCGCGGTGTGCAATGCATGTGCATTCAATTTTTGCGACGGTGTTGGCTTCGCTTGCGGATAGTCGTTTACCTGCGATCGATCAGAACTCTGCCACGTTTTACAATCGTGTTGTGATTGATGAAAATTACGGTGGGCTTGCTTTTGAAGAAGAGGGGGAGCGTTGTGCGAAACTTTTTGATGATCCCAAGAAAAAAGTCATGGTCATGGGCAATCATGGCGTGATGATTATTGGCGATACTGTCGCTGATACATTCAACCGATTGTTCTACTTTGAACGCTCCTGCGAGACTTATATCCGAGCGTTGCAAACGGGCCAGCCATTGCGTGTTTTGCCAGATGATATCGCAGAAAAGACCGCGCGCGAGCTAGAGCAGTATCCCGAACAAGATGCGCGACACTTGGCTGAACTGAAGGGAATTCTGGACGATGAGGGAAGCAATTACGCCACTTAACTGCGCCTCATTCCTAAGCTTTGCAAATTTGTAAGAGCCAACCTTTGTCTTTTGCGTGGGGCCCTTTTGATCCTGCACCGTAAAGCGCGAAGGCCTGTTTGCGCCAAGTTGCTATTTCAGGGGTCAGGCGGTTTAACGTATCCTCAAACCCAAGTGCATCCCAATGCGCAGCGTTCACACTCAGAACCGCCCAAGCGCCGCGTGACATGCAACGTAGGACCTCGGCCAATGCCTCTGGTCCGACGTGGCCATGTGTAAATGTACCGGAACTGACAATCCCGTCATAGGTGCCTGTCGCGACATTAAGCTGGCCTGTCAAATCCCCTTCGAACACGCGATTGTACACGCCCTTCTTTTTGGCTTGTTCCAACATTTCTGGTGAAATGTCAGTGCCGTCCACGTGTGTGATGCCATGCTGCTCCAGGGCTTGTCCCAGCAAACCAGTTCCTGCGCCCAAGTCTAGAACAGGCGATGCGCCTGAGATTTTTGCATAACAGTCGGCAACCGCCTGTGGTGCAAGGTAGTGCATGCCCGCGGCGAAATCGGTGTCGTATGTGTCTGCCCATGCCGCATAGAGCTTTTGGGACGCTTCAGGGCCTTGCAGCCCGTAGGCTTTCGATAAATCTGGATCATCTGTCATAAGGGCCATTCAAACGAACGCAGCGCGCTCTTGCAACCCCAGCGCCGCTGCCGCACAAACGCGATATGACAAAACACCTTCTCTCCTTTGGCCACGGGTTTTCCGCACGCGCGTTGACGCCACTTCTGTTGGCGCAAGGCTTTAGTGTCACTGGCACGACGAGATCTGCTGAGAAAGCCGAAACACTTGAAGCAACAGGCGTTCGTCCGCTGATCTGGCCCGGCGCGGATCTAACTGCTGAACTAGAGCGCGCCACGCATTTATTGATTTCCGCAGCTCCGATTGCTGATGGCGATCCTGTCCTTAATGTTTTGAAAGACGATATTGCGAAACATGCGTCCAAACTGGAATGGGTTGGATACTTGTCGACAACCGGTGTTTATGGCGATGCAAATGGGGATTGGGTCGACGAGAACAGCCCATTAAAGCCCGCAACAAAACGCGGTCAGATGCGTGTCGCAGCAGAAGCGGATTGGCGCTCTATTGCGTCCTTGCCGCTGCACATCTTTCGCCTTGCAGGCATCTACGGACCCGGACGTGGCCCGTTTTCCAAAGTAAGGGAAGGGACTGCGCGGCGTATCATCAAAAAGGGCCAAGTCTTTAGTCGCATTCATGTTGATGACATCGCCCAAATTCTTGCGGCATCCATTGCGCGCCCCAATCCGGGTGCAATTTATAACATGTGTGATGATGACCCGGCTCCGCCCCAAGACGTAATTGCCCATGTAGCAGAGCTGCTTGATATGCCTTTGCCACCGGAAGTCGATTTCGAGACCGCCGAGATGACACCAATGGCGCGCAGTTTTTATGCAGAAAGCAAGCGCGTGCGAAATGATCGCATAAAGTCGGAATTAGAGGTCAAGCTTCTCTTTCCGGACTACCGCGCCGGCCTTGCGTCGTTGCTTGAAGCAGAGCGTGACTCAGACCAACTCTGAAATATCAGGGCGCTCTAAAAGGGCTAGCGCGCTTAGGACCTGATCCCTGCACTGCGTGCCTTCATACCCATCGCCAAAAAGGGCGTCTGGAACAAGCGGCAATTTCAACACCAATTTGCGCCAGCGATGCACGATCAAAGTACGCAATGTCGCTGTTTGCAAAGGTGTTAATTCGCGTGCGAATGAGGGGTCGATACTCAAATCACTGAGCGTTTTGCTGAGTTGCTTAAACCCCGTGCGAAGCGGGTTGGGAGCAAGGGAGTCACTTAACCAAGGTGGAATATTTTTCACGTCACCTTGCAAAATAAGAGCGTCGTCTACGAGGTCATCACAAGCACTGTTCTTGATATAGATTCCGTTTGTTGCTTTCACATAGCCGCGCTGGGTGAGTGTTTTGCCGCGGGTCTGTTCCGAGCTTGTCGTATTCGAAGCAAAACATAGGATATGCCAGTGCGGACCCGCGACGAGTGCCTGACCATAGATCTGTTCACTGGCGGCGGCGCTCTGCTCAAGTCCAAATATGCTAAGGGCATGGCGCGCTGTGCGCCCTTGTTTGCTGGTTTCTATCCAACCCTCATTGCGCAAACGATGCAACGCCACACGCATCGCTTCTGGACGCACGCCAACAGGTGCAAGAAGTTCGCCCAAAACCGGCCCAGCGATCTCCTCCCCGTTTCGTTGCGCAAGATCGCCAAACACAGTGATGATAAGAGACCACACGCGCGGCATCTCATCCCCACCAAGCGCATCTATCGCAGTTAGAAAGTTGGCGCTTTTCATGTCTCTCTCACCGAGGCGTTGCCCTGCAAAAAAGCGATTAAACCGACATGCAGATGTATTTCATTTCAAGGTAATCCTCGATCCCGTGATGAGAGCCCTCGCGACCGAGTCCAGACTGCTTCACACCACCAAACGGAGCGACTTCGGTAGAGATGATCCCGGTGTTCACACCAACAATACCGTACTCCAAAGCTTCAGCGACTTTGTAAACGCGGCTAAGGTCATTAGCGTAGAAATAGGATGCCAGACCAAAGATCGTATCATTGGCAAGCGCGATCACTTCGTCTTCGTCCTCGAATTTGAACAATGCGGCGAGCGGTCCAAAGGTTTCTTCTGTTGAGAAGGCCATCTCTTTTGTTGCGTCCGTTACAATCGTGGGTGCGATAAAGTTGCCTTGCATATCTGCTTCGTCACCCAAGATGACTGTTGCACCTTTTGCCTTTGCATCCGCGATGTGCGCGCTCACTTTTTCAGTTGCTTTAGGATTGATCAGCGGGCCAAAATCAACAGTCCCCGCAAGTCCGTCACCGATGCTCATTGCACCAACTTTTGCTGCCAGCTTTTCGGCGAACTCATCATAGACGCCCGCCTGAACGTAGATGCGGTTTGCACAAACGCAGGTTTGGCCGGCGTTGCGGAATTTGCACATGATTGCGCCGTCAACAGCGGCATCGAGATCAGCATCATCAAACACGATAAATGGTGCGTTGCCACCAAGCTCCATAGAGCATTTCATCACTTGATCAGCGGCTTGGCGCATCAAGATACGGCCAACTTGCGTGGATCCTGTAAAGGTCAGTTTGCGCACGATGGGGTTTTCACAAAACTCTTTGCCTACCTCGCTCGACAGGGTTGACGGT
>JAHEGL010000435.1 GCA_024645145.1 Planktotalea sp. | reverse complement strand
CGCAATTCTGTGTTACTGCAAATCCCCAAATGCCTTTTGCAAGCGCTCTACCGCTTCTGCGACACGTGCGCGCGGCGTGGCGAAATTAAAGCGCAAAAAGCTCTCTCCACCTTTGCCGAAGGTTGGTCCGTGGTTGGCTGCAATCCGCGCGTTTTGCTCAACCCTTTGGGTGAATTCTTCGCGGCTCATACCTGTGTCTTCGAAATCGACCCAAGCGAGATAGGTGGATTGCATCTCCATAGATTTCAAACCCGGAATAGCATTCACCCCTGCATCAAAGACTTTGCGATTGCCATCGAGATATTGGACCAGATCATCAACCCAAGCCGCGCCGTCCGCGCTGTATGCGGCTTCGGCCATGAACAGGCCAAATGAGTTCGGACTAAGCCCCATCGCCATCATCCGCGCAGCAAAGCGCGCGCGCAGGTCAGGGTCTGCGATGATCACATTGCCAGAATGTGATCCAGCAATATTGAAGGTCTTTGTGCTGGCGGTCATCATCACAAGTCGATCTTCAATACCTGCGATATTTGCCATCGGGATGTGAGTGTTGCCTTCAAACACAAGATCATGATGGATCTCGTCAGAGACGAGGATCAATTCGTGGCGTTTGGCGAATGCGGCGACGGCTTGAAGTTCTCCTTTGCTCCAAACACGGCCCGAAGGGTTATGCGGCGAGCAGAAAACGAGCATCGTTTCCTTGCCCGTCATCTGTGCGTCATAAGCGTCGAAATCCAGCTCGTAGCGGCCATTCACATTATTCATCTCGCATTCGACAACATTGCGGCCTGCTGCATGAATGATCTTTGCAAAGGCGTGATAAACGGGGGTGAACAGAACAACGCCTTCACCCGGATTGGTGAAGGCATCAACGCACATGGCTGTACCATTAACGAGCCCATGTGTGGTGAAGATACCAGCAGGATCCACGTCCCAGCGATGGCGCGTTTTCATCCACCAACAAATGGCGTCACGGTAGGGTGCGTCATTGCCGTAATAGCCATAAACACCATGTTCGTGAATTTTTGCGACCGCATCCGAGACGCATTTAGGGGGGCGGAAATCCATGTCAGCCACCCACATCGAGATACCATCGTTTGCGGGGACGCCGTAAATCGCCTCCATCGCATCCCATTTTACCGAATGTGTGCCAAAACGGTCGATGATTTCGTCGAAACTCATGAGGGGTGCTCCTAATTGGTTAACGATGACGCTACCGAACTGAGCCAAATCTGCAAGGCCTGTTGCCGTGCGTGCGCTGCTAGATTAAATGCTGCTTTATGAAGCTTAAGATTTTGATCCACCCCGACCCGCGCCTTAAAAAGGTCTGTGCTGCCGTGCCCGATATTTCGGACGAATTGCGCAGTTTTGCGGATGACATGCTTGAAACGATGTATACGGCCCCCGGCATTGGCCTTGCTGCGCCGCAAGTGGGTGTGTTGGATCGTATGATCGTGCTTGATTGCGTCAAAGAAGAAGGTGCCGCGCCGGAACCTTTGGTCATGGCGAACCCACGCGTGATTGCTGCATCTGATGAAACGAACGTTTATGATGAAGGGTGTCTGTCAATTCCGGATCAATATGCGGATGTGACACGCCCGAAAGAGGTGCGCGTGGAGTGGCTTGATCTGGATGGCAATCTGCAAGAGCGTGATATGGATGGGCTCTGGGCGACTTGTGTGCAGCACGAGATTGATCACTTGGACGGTAAGTTGTTTATTGACTACCTCAAACCACTGAAACGCCAGATGATCACCCGAAAGATGCAAAAGCTGAAACGCGAATTGGCCCGCGGATGAGCGTTCTGCCGATTGTCATGTGGCCGGATGCACGGCTGCGCGAGGTTTGTGTGCCAGTTGCCGCACTTGATACCGCATTAGAGCAACTGATTGGCGATATGTTTGAGACGATGTATGATGCGCCCGGGCGTGGCTTGGCTGCCCCACAAGTTGGTGTGATGCAGCGGTTGTTCGTCATGGACGCCACTTGGAAAGAGGGCGAGATGAGCCCTCTGGTGTGCATCAATCCCAGTATTTCGCCGTTAGGTGATGTGCGTAGCACGAATGAAGAAGCATGTTTGTCGATCAAAGGCGTTGCGGCTGACGTGACGCGTCCAAATGAAATTGAGCTGCGCTACGCTGATCTCAACGGGACTAAGTTGACGGCACGGTTAGAGGGGTTCGCAGCGATCTGTGCCCAACATGAGATGGATCATTTAGAGGGTCGTGTGATCTTTGATCATCTCGAAACGGATGCGCGCGTCGCTTTGGAACGCGACTATGAAAGTCTTTTAATATGAGTGTGCGCAAATGCATTCCTTGGCCAGATAAACGTCTGCGTATTCCAGCGCACGAGGTGAATCAGATCACCGATGAGGTGAGCGCGGTTTGGGATGATCTGATTGATACGATGGAAGCGATGCCCGGTGTTGGCATGGGCGCGCCGCAGATTGGTGTGATGCAGCGCCTCGCGATTGTGGATGCCTCGCAGGAGCGTGGCAAAGTTATTCGCATGGCGAACCCTGTAATCCTGCATGCGTCTCTGGAGTTGCGCGAACATGATGAGGCTAGTCCGAACTTGCCGGGTGTGTCAGCCATTATCAAACGCCCCCGCGCAGTGACGGTGAAGTTCCTTAACGATAAAGGCATTTTGGATCGTCGCGACTTTGTGGGTCTTTGGGCAACGTCTGTGCAGCACCAGATTGATCACTTGAATGGCAAAATGTATTTTGATCACCTCAGCCGAATGAAGCGTGACATGCTGATTAAGAAGGCTCGTAAGCTATGAAAGTTGTTTTCATGGGCACGCCGGACTTTTCCGTGCCGGTGCTGGATGCGTTGATCGAGGCCGGTCACGAGATTGCAGCCGTCTATTGCCAACCTCCGCGCCCCGCGGGACGTGGAAAAAAAGAGCGTCCAACGCCTGTGCATGCGCGCGCGTTGGAATCGGGTTTGGATGTGCGGCATCCGGTTTCTTTGAAAAATGCAGATGAGCAGGCAGCCTTTGCAGCTTTGAACGCAGACGTTGCGGTTGTCGTCGCCTATGGATTGATCCTGCCGCAGGTGATCTTGGATGCGCCTGAACGTGGCTGTTTGAACATCCATGCATCACTCCTGCCGCGCTGGCGCGGAGCTGCGCCGATCCACCGTGCGATTATGGCGGGCGATGCGCAAACGGGTGTTTGTATTATGCAAATGGAGGCGGGTTTGGACACAGGGCCAGTCCTGCTGCGCGAAGCGCTTGAGATTGGTGTCGAAGAAACAACAGGGGCGTTGCATGACCGTTTGAGCGCGCTGGGCGCGCGGCTTGTCTGTGATGCCTTGGGCCAGCTTGATCAACTTGTTCCTGATGTTCAGCCCGAAGATGGCGTGACCTACGCCAGCAAAATCGACAAGGCCGAAGCACAGGTGGATTGGGCCAAAGATGCAGACGAAATTGATCGTTTGATCAGGGGGCTTTCCCCCTTTCCGGGGGCTTGGACCATGCTGGATGGTGCGCGGGTTAAGCTTCTGGCGAGCAGACAGGTTGATGCGGATGGCATTGCAGGTCAGGCGATTGATGTTGCTTTGACAATTGCTTGCGCAACGGGTGCGGTTCAGATCACACGCGCTCAGAAGGCTGGTAAAGGCGCACAAGATGCGCAAGAGTTTTTGCGCGGCAACCCTGTGCCCAAAGGCACCCAGTTCGGGGAAGGATAACCAAATGTTTTTGGCACTTTTCGGAACGGTCGTGATCGCGGGGATTGTTGGATATATCTCTGAAAAGAGTGGTTTCACGCATAATGGCTATCTGCCCTCGATCATCATCTGTGTCGGTGGGGCATTTCTTTTCTACTTTGTCTCGATCATGTTTCGGGTCGGTTTCGGCTCACCAGGTGTTGATGCTATCCTTGCCTCGATTGGCGCACTCATCATTGTGCCGACGCATTGGCGAAAGTAGCGGTCTAGCGCTTGGGCGGTTCGTGTTTGTAAATCGGCAGACGCCATCCAAACGCTAATGAGCCAGCGCGCAACATCACAGTGACAGCGATTGCAGCGCCTAAAACACCGAAAGTTTGCAACCCGATCGAGCTGGCCAACACCGCTGAGGACGCCCCAGTAAAAGCAGCGCTGACGTAAAGCTCTCCTTGTTTCAGAACCAAGGGGACCTCGTTACAGACCACATCGCGCATCAGACCGCCAAGGCAGCCGGTAACGATCCCCATCAGAACCGTAATAATCGCGGGTTGATCAAGCGCTAACGCAACGCCAACCCCTGCCGCCACAGCGATTCCAAGGGCCAGTGCATCGAGCCAAATCAACAATTGATAGCGGCTTTCAACCAGATGCGCGGTGAAGAAAACAAAGAGCGCGGCGAGCGTTGTGATCGCGAGGTAGGCGGGCTGCTCAATCCAGAAAATCGGGTTTCTATCCAAAAGAACATCACGCACTGTGCCGCCACCGATCCCTGTTAAGGCAGCAAGAAATGCAAACCCAACAAGATCAAGCTGCGCACGTGACGCCACCAATGCGCCCGTCAGCGCAAAGATGAAAACAGAGCTGTAATCGAGCAAGGCAAGCAGGCTCATGCGCTTTTCTTAAATGGGGCCATGCCAGCCCGCGCCAATTCATCCGCGCGTTCATTTTCAGGATGACCTGCGTGTCCTTTGACCCATTCCCAGTTCACAGTGTGACGCGCTTGTGCTTCATCTAAACGCTGCCAGAGTTCTACGTTCTTCACTGGTTTCTTTGCAGCGGTCTTCCAGCCGTTTTTCTTCCAGCCATGTATCCACCCCGTCACACCGTTTTTGACATATGTACTATCGGTCACGATGGTCAGTTCAGAAGCGCGCTCCAGCACTTCAAGCGCGGAAATAGCAGCCATCAATTCCATCTGATTGTTCGTCGTAAGTTCAGCTCCACCGCTAAGCTCACGCTGTTTGAGAATTTCGTCCCCCTGCATCGCACGCATCAGAACGCCCCAGCCGCCCGGGCCGGGATTGCCGCTACATGCACCATCTGTGTAGGCTATCAAATTCGGCATGTTACTGTTTCCTACCTTGCAGTGATACCCAATGTGCCATTGACCCATCCATACCTTTGTCGGTCCCTTGATTGCGATAGATTATCGTTAGTCCCGTTTGGGTGAGCATGTCTTCTAATTCATCTGCGCTGAAATAAGAGTATTTGCGCCCGATACGATCCCGCTTTTCGCCAGTCCCTGTTTTCATAGCGATATGAAACACGCCATCTGATTTAAGCGCGCGTACGATTTGTTCTATGTGCCCTTCAACCGCATCACGTCGGGCGTGAAGAAGGCTGAAATTAGCAAAAACGCCATCGTAGCCGTCTGTTGCGTTAAGTTGATCAAACGTCTCACACCGCGCTGTCACGCCCTCATGCGCGCTTGCCAATTTGACCATTTCGACAGAGGCGTCTGTTGCATCAACCTCAAATCCAGCTTGCGCCATGAGTTTGGCAAAGTGCCCGGGCCCGCAACCAAGATCGAGGATCCGACCACCTGCACCAACGTTCTTTAGAAAAACTGTGAAATCTACGCCATGTGCGTCCTTGCTTGTCAGCTCTGCGTATTCACCTGCTTTAGCGTTATAGACTTCGAGGGTTTCTTGATCACTCATCCCAAAAGTACTCCGATAAGCAAAGATATAATGACGATCCCGCTAAGCAATATACGCAAGGGCATCCACCATTTGGGCGTGAGGCCCCATTTGCTGAACATCCAGTCCAGCACGAGTAGACCTATAAAGCCAGAAATCAGGTAAATCCCTGCGCTTGTTGGCCCGCCACC
>JAHEGL010000433.1 GCA_024645145.1 Planktotalea sp. | reverse complement strand
CAGCAGGTCGCTGAAAGCGCGCGGTTTCAGTTTGGAGCCACAATTGCCGTGATCCTGTTTTTGATCAGTGCCACGGCCGTCGCGGTTTATCTGAAACTGGGCAAAAGCAGTTCCGGTGGGCTTGCCTGATGGAACGCAAAATCCCGCTGCCTATGTTAATCCTTGCAATCTTGGGCTTTTGCTATCTGCTGTTTCCGATCCTTGTTGTGGTGCTTGCGGGCCTGACAACCGGAGAGTTTTTGACCTTTCCCCCCAAAGGATTATCCCTGCGCTGGGTGATCTCTTTCCTGAACTCAGAAAAGTACCTCTCTGCCTTCTTCTTTTCGTTCAAGCTGGCCCTGATGACGATGATCGTCTCGACCATCTTGGGCACGGCGGTGGCCTTGTTCATTGCACGATCTCGCTTTGTCGGCCGTACCGCCCTCAGGGCCTTCTTCCTATCGCCCGTGGTCCTACCGGGCGTGGTCGTCGGGTTTGCCCTTTACGCCTTCTTTATCACCAGCGGATTGGGCATATCGCGCACGATCTGGGGCTTGTGGATTGGGCACATCCTGTACTCAACACCTTACGTTATCGGCACGGTCGGCGCATCGTTGGCAACATTCGATGTCTCGCTAGAAGAGGCCGCACGCAGCCTTGGTGCATCGCCCATGCGCGCCTTTCGCAAGATCACTTTCCCCAACATCGCCCAAGGCATTCAGGCAGGGTCAATCTTCGCCTTCATCGTCAGCTTTGGTCAGTTCGAGGTCTCGCTGTTCTTATCCGCGCCCAATTCCGAACCCCTGCCCATCGCAATGTACAATTCACTGCGCTACAAATTTGAACCTGATGCCGCCGCCGCCGGCATCTTTGCCATCACCCTCGTTATCGCCTCGGTTCTTCTGACGAACCGGCTGGTGAACATCCGCCGATTGCTGGAACGGCAGGACGGCTAATATCAAAACCAACCAAAGGAGTAAGACAGATGACCATTGAAAAGAAACATAGCAGACGATTCATTTTGAAAGGTGGTGCGGCTCTCGGAGCGGCGGCAACCATCCCCAACATGTTCTACATCAACCACGCTTGGGCACAGGACGTCGTTTACAACGGCGAAGTGTTTGATGCGGGCGGTGCCACCCTGAATGTCGCGGAGTGGGGCGGCGGATGGGAAGAGTTTGTACGCAAGGGATTGACCGACCAGTTTGAAAAAGACTTCAATTGCAAACTGAACTGGGACAGCTCGTTCCCGTGGTTTCCAAAATTTGTTACCCAGGGTGCCAACGATCCGGTTTACGACGTGGCCAACTGGAACCTGCCAAACTTGATGCAAACCAATGCAGCGGGAGATTTTTTCTTAACAACAGAAGAAATCAAAGCCAACGTTCCTAACGCAGCCGATTGCTGGGACTTTGCCTTTGCCAGCGGGGCGGGTGTGACTTGGGCATATCAACCTTATGTATATGCCTACCGCACAGATCGTGGCGCACCAGTCAGTAATTTCCGCGACTTCTTTGCGGAACGTTTCGTCAACAAACGCGGCACTTACGCCACCGAAAATGGGTTAATGCACGCATTTTTTATGGCGACGGCAAAGGAGTTCGGCAAGGATCAGTATGACATGGAAGCCGCTTTCACAGCTCTTGAGGGCGCCATGCCGATGAAGATCAGCGAATTCACATTCAACATGCTGTCGCTGTTGGAACGAGGCGAAGTTGATATCGCGGTTCATATCGAAGGCGAGGCTTTGACGCTGAAAAAGCAAGGGGCGCCTGTTGATGTCTGGGAATGGGATAGCAAGCCAATTCTGACTCAGACCAAAACCATCAGCCGGTATTCGGATCCGATGCAGAAAAAGCTTGCGCTTGCCCTGTTGAACCGCACGCTTTCGCCAAATTTCCTTGAGCCATTTGGCGAGGAATTCTTGTGGCGTCCGACCAATGGCAAAGCCGCCATGCCCTCTGCGCTTGCTGCCGAAGGGGCGACTAATACGGCTGATGCTGTATCCGCCTATTGGGTTCCAGACTGGGATTTCTTCGTGGAAAACAAGGCCGACATTACCGACAGGTTGAACCAGATCTTCGGTCTTTAAAAAATCATGACCGGGGGCATTGGTTCCCGGTCACGCCCTAAGGAAATCTGATGGTTTATGTAGAATTCAGCACGATCTCGAAACACTTCGGCACTTCGGTTGCCGTCGCGGATTTGGATCTGCAAATCGAGCAAGGTGAATTCTTTTCGCTGCTTGGGCCCTCTGGCTGCGGCAAGTCCACTACGCTACGCATGTTGGCAGGGTTTGTGAAGCCGACCACAGGCCAAATCCGTGTTAACGGACGCAATGTGACGGCCTTGCCGCCAGAGGCCCGCGACATCGGAATCGTCTTCCAGAATTACGCGATTTTCCCCCATATGACCGTCTTTGACAACATTGCTTTCGGCCTTGTTGAACGCAAGTTGCCACGCGCCGAAATTAAGCAAAAAGTTGATGCTGCGTTGGCCGAAGTCGGTATGACCGGCTTCGAAGACAGGTACGAGCGAGAACTTTCGGGTGGCCAGAAACAACGTGTGGCGCTGGCCCGCGTGCTTGTGATCGAGCCTGAGATTTTGTTGCTGGACGAACCTTTGTCTGCGCTAGACAAGAAGATGCGCGAAGAGATGAAGTACTGGATTAAAAACATCCAAAAATCTGTTGGCATCACGACAATTTATGTGACCCATGACCAGTCCGAGGCGCTGACGATGTCAGATCGGATTGCCGTCATGGATCAGGGTCGCGTGCTCCAAATTGGCACCCCGGTGGAGATTTACGAACAGCCCGCCTCACGGTTCATCGCAGAATTTATTGGTGAATCCAATTTGTTGGACGGCACCGCCTTAGACGTTCACGGCGCGGTCTGTTCGATTGATATCGACGGCACCACCGTGACCGGACGGCTGACCCAGAACAATGCGGCCATAAAAGGTCAGGCGGTCACATTGCTTGTGCGCCCAGAAATGATCCGGCTGCATTCGCTGGATGCCAGTGAAAAACCCAAACTGAACGGGACAGTCCGCGAAATCATCTATCAGGGGTCCGTTGTGCGCTACCGCATTCAGATTGGACATCAGCACGTGATGGTGGAGGTCGCCAACCGTCCCGATCTGGCCCGGCTCGATCTGGATGACGACGTTGAGGTCTACTGGAACGCGGATAGCGGTGTGGCGATTCCATGAAAATTGGTGTGGATGTCGGGGGCACAAACACCGATGCTGTTGTGCTGGGCCCAAATGGCGTACTTGGATGGCGCAAGACGCCGACCACGGCAGATGTTTATAGCGGCATTGTCGCGGCCATCACGCAGGCCATAGCTGACGCTTCGGTCGATAGCGCCGATGTGGATTGTGTGATGATTGGTACCACCCAGTTCACCAATGCCGTTATCCAGCGCCGATCTTTACTGCCGGTTGGCATTATCCGTCTCGCGCTGCCTGCGACGTCGGCCATCCCACCGCTGACGGACTGGCCCGATGACCTGATCACCGAGATTGGCCGAAACGCGCATCTTGTTGGCGGTGGTTACGAATTTGACGGTAGAGAGATCGCGCCACTGGATGAAGTAGCAGTTGCCGAAGCTGCGCGGTCTTTCCGCTGCGATGGTATTCGAACGGCAGCGATTACCTCAGTGTTTTCGCCGATGAACGGTGACATGGAGCGCCGCGCAGCTGAAATTGTGCAAAACGAGGTGCCGGATATAGCGATTTCGCTGTCTTGCGAATTGGGCCAGTTTGGCCTGTTACCGCGAGAGAATTCCACGATCATTAATGCCGCACTTTCCGAACTATCCCGCCATGTGGTGCAGGCCTTCCGTCGCGCCTTGCAGGAACTAGCCATTAATGTGCCCCTGTTCATCAGCCAGAATGACGGCACCCTGATGCGCGCGGATGATGTTCAGCGGTATCCGGTGCTGACATTTGCATCTGGTCCCACCAACTCTATGCGAGGCGCAGTCTATCTGGCCGGGATTCAGGATGCGATGGTGGTGGATATTGGCGGCACGACCTCGGACATCGGCATGCTGCGCAACGGTTTCCCGCGCCAATCGACCAATTTTGTTGATGTGGGTGGGGTCAAAACGAACTTTCGCATGCCCGACGTCCTGGCAGTTGGTCTCGGTGGTGGAAGTCTTGTCCGCGATCAAGGGCGACTGGTTGGACCGGACTCAGTTGGATACGAGCTGACCAGTCGCGCGCAATGTTTTGGCGGCGACACGCTGACGGCTACCGATATTGCCGCCGCTGGAGGGTGGGCCGATGTCGGAGACCGGTCGCTGGTTCGCGCAGACAAGGAAACCATTGACGCCGCCCGCGCATCGATGCGCCTATTGCTGGATATGAATGTCGAGCGCATGAAAACCGAAGCTGCGGACCTGCCCTTGCTGGTCGTCGGCGGCGGCGCAATCCTCGTGGATTGGCCGGTACAGTCGGTCTCGGATGTGCTGCGCCCCGAGTTCTCATCTGTTGCCAATGCCGTCGGCGCGGCCATTGCGCAAGTGTCAGGCGAAGTTGAACGTGTGGTGACCTTGAACGAGACTAATCGGAAGACGGTGCTGGATGATGCCCGCCAGGAGGCCAAAGACAAGACGATCAGCGCAGGCGCCACTGCCGCGAGTGTTGAGATTATCGAAGTGGAGCAGGTGCCCATCAGCTACTTGCCCGGAAACCCCACACGATTGCGCGTCAAAGCTGTCGGCGATCTACCAATATAGGAAGCCAAATGGAACTGAAATGCAAAGATGTTGATGACCTGTGTATCGGCGCAGCTTTTTTGGGCGCCGGTGGCGGTGGCGATCCCTATATCGGTGGACTGATGGTCAAACAGGAACTGGCCGCTGGACGGCGGATCGAGATTATTGACCCAGACGGGTTGGATGACTCCAAGCTGATTATCCCAACGGCAATGATGGGTGCACCCACCGTGTTGCTTGAGAAGATACCATCAGGCGAAGAGCCAATTCGCGCTCTGCGGGTTGTTGAAAACGAGCTGGGGCGACAGGCTGACGCGACTATGCCAACCGAAGTTGGCGGCATTAACTCGACCATACCGCTATTTGTGGGCGCAAGGCTGGGAATCCCCGTGGTCGATGCGGATGGTCAAGGGCGGGCTTTTCCCGAACTACAGATGGAGACCTTCGCCATCGAAGGTGTCAAAGGCTGCCCATTAGGGATTTCTGACGAAAAGGGTGACACGTCACTGGTTATGACGGATAACAATCATCGCATGGAATGGATCGCCCGCGGCATCACCATCCGCTTCGGCGGTACCGCATATTTCGCCAACTACCCTATGAGTGGCGCCGATGTGAAACGCAGCGCTGTCAAACACACTTTGACACTTGCACGGCATATTGGAGAGATTATTCGCAATTCCCGGTCCCGCAAGCAGGATCCCTTTGACGAATTGTGCCGTTTTCTGGCGACGACAAGTTATGCACTTGCCCGCGTTATCTTTGACGGCAAAATAACCGATGTGGACCGGCGCACAAGTGAAGGCTTTACCTTAGGCAGTGTTTCGATCGACAACCCGAACGGTCGCTGCGTCATCGAATTCCAAAACGAAAACCTCATCGCCCGCGCTGACGGCGATCTGCTGGCAATTGTGCCCGATATCATCTCAATTCTCGACGCAGAGACCGCAATGCCCATCACCAATGAAACTCTGCGCTATGGCCAACGGGTCAAAGTGATGGCCGTCCGGGTTCCGCCCATTATGCGATCTGAAGCCGCTCTCAGGCAGTTTGGCCCAGAAGCTTTTGGAATGTCAGAACCCTATTGC